>CANHZI010000017.1 GCA_947464955.1 Oxalobacteraceae bacterium | reverse complement strand
GCGGCGGCTTGGAATTAACTGGCAGGGGAAAAAGGATTCGAACCTTTGCATGCCGGAATCAAAATCCGGTGCCTTAACCAGCTTGGCGATTCCCCTACACAACCGTTTATCAATTGCCGCTTCGTTTGATAAATCAGCGAAGCCGCTATTTTATCTTGAATTCAGCAATCAACCAAATTTTAGTTTTGCAACCATGTATTCATGGGATGCTGTTGCAAAGACTTTGCCACCCAAGATTTCCATTGTTTCGGCACTTGCGCACATATTTTTTTTGCGCTGTCTTCGTCATCAAATGAACAGAAGACACAAGAACCAGAACCCGTCATCTTGGCACTCGCTAAACCTGCGCTCAACTCAAATTGACTTAGCCAATCGATAGCGTCTTTGATTTCGCCGTGCAAAGTACAAGCAACTGCTTGCAAATCGTTTTTCCATGTTGCGTTAGTCGCATCAGGAAAGTCCGTTATTCTGACGACTTTCGTATCCCTTGTCAACTCCTTGGCTGAAAATATTGACGGGGTCGGGACATGAACTCCCGGTTCAATAATCACGAACCACTGTTCTTTAGTCGAGATAGTCTGAATCTGCTCGCCTATGCCTTCAACGAAAGCATTTGCCCCGCACAGAAAAAAAGGAACATCTGCGCCTAATTGCAGGCCTAATACCATCAACTCTTGGCGGCTAAGTTGACAATTCCATAAGTGATTGAGCGCGAGTAAGGTGGTGGCGGCATCGGACGAGCCTCCACCGAGACCCCCGCCCATCGGCAAGTGTTTGGTAAGTCTGATGTCGGCACCAAGCCTTGTTTGGCAATGCGTTTGTAGAAGTTTGGCGGCACGAATGACTAAATCTTGCTCTGCCGGTACACCGTGAACTTCGTTGAGTCGGTGAATTACGCCATCGTTGCGGATGACGAAGTCTAAATAGTCACTGCGATCAATCAATTGAAATACACTCTGCAGCAAATGGTAGCCATCGGCGCGGCGACCGATAATGTGTAAAAAGAGATTGAGTTTGGCAGGGGCAGGGCAGGCTAGAAGTTGCCTGTTTGCGGCTTGGTTCTGTTGCATGCTTAGTTCCATTCAAGTATCGCTAAGCGTATCTTTAAATCGCCGACTTCTTCCGTGCGTCGGTACAGATTGATCAATTTCGGGTGAATTTGTTCACCATCTTCCTGCCAACTCGTAAAATCGAGCTGCCAACCTTGAGACATACTGCGTTGGTTATCGCGTGTTGGTACCGCAAAACGCTGGCCTTGTTGATTGCGGTCAAAGCCTTGCAGCCAATCACGCATGCCCGCTATCGGTAGCGACCAGCCTAAGGATTCCGTTAACAACTGTTCGACATTTGCTGCATAACGCATTTCGTGTTTACCTTGCTCCAAGCTCGCGCCCTGCGCGTTTTCGCGTATCACAGCAATCGTCTGACCCAGCGGAGAAGTGAGCACAATCGTCAATTCAGTATCATTTTGTTGCCATTCAAAATTGCCGGTTATGGTCTCCGTCTTTTCGTTTTGTTGATATTGGATGTTGATTTTGCCATTCATTACGACCGATTGTTGATAGTTACGAGTGCGAGCCATTTGCTCAGATGTGAGTGGTTTCGTCGTGCTACAAGAACTAAGAACTGCGCTTACAGATACGCAGGCTAAACTAAGGATGAGGTAATGCGAAATTTGCTTAATGTGTTTCATAAATGAGTCTTCATTTGTGCTTATGCAAGGTCTTACCAGGCGCTTAAGGCAGGGTGATTTGTAAGCGATCCAGTGTTGACTTCAATAACTCGTTGTCGGGATCCTTCTTGCGGGCATCATTTAATAAAAGGCGCGCTTCGTCTCGTTTATCTTGCACCCACAGAACTTCCGCCAGATGAATTTCGATTTCTGGATCGCGACGCATTTGCAAGCAACGTCTTAGAATTTCTTCCGCTTGTGGATAGTCATGTTGTCGGAATTTAAGCCACGCCAAACTATCAAGAATATAGGGATCGTTGGGCTTGAGTTCTATGGCTCTTTTGAGCAAAGTATTCGCTTCGTCTAGTTGTATATTTCGATCCGCATACGAATAACCGAGCGCATTATAAGCGAAAGCATTTTCAGGAGACACGGTGATCAACTGCTTGAGCGCCAGTTCCATTTCGGGATAACGTTTGAGGTTTTCAGCGAGCATCGCGAAGTCGTAGAGTAGATCGGGGCTTTGCGGGAAATCTCCCAAAGCTGCTTGCAAAACGACGAATGCTTCGAGTTGCTGTCCGGCTGCTTTCATTACCTGCGTCTCTGTTTGCAAGAGCAAGACTTCTTCCGCTTCGTTATTGGCTTTGATGCCTTGTAAAAATTGTCTAGCCTCAGTGAATCTTTGGTCACTCGCCATCAATAGTGCGCGTCGCATTTGAATATTGAACCAGACGTTTTTCTTGTCGTCGCCGTTCTCCACCTTGGCCAACCAAGCGTCTGCGGCTTTCGGATTCTTGCGCTGTAACTCTACTTGAGCCAGATTGATGTAAGCGGAGTTTCGGTCTTGATCTTCGTCTATTTCGTTCAGGTAGCGCTGCAGGTATGCTTCAGCGGCATCGCTACGATTGAGTTCAAGTTCTATCGAACCGAGAGTAAAAAGGACTCGCGAGATAGCGAGTTTATTGCGTTCAAAGTCTTTCAGAATATGTTCGAACTCCCGCTTGGCGGCGTCTAATTGGCGGTTTTCGATTAACATCGTAGCCAGCGCGAGCCGAACCTCTCGTGATTCGGGATTTCGTTTTAGAAAATCAGCAATCGCCTGAAAGCCTTGTTCTTTGCTTGAGGCTTGAGCCAAACTTAAAATGGCAAGTTCAGAAGATGGTTGCAACACCAAAGCCTGTTTTGCTTCAGTAATGCTACGTTCTAGATCTCCACTGGCAAATGCCCCGCGGCTCAATACAACGTGGGTGTCGGCAGTCGCATCAGTGGCTGCTACAATCTTTTCTAAGGTCAAAAATGCTGTTTTCTTGTCTTGCATGCGGGCCAGTAAACGTTGCGCTTGATAAAGCAGGGGCGGGATCTCGCCTTTCACCGCTTTCTTGAGTTGTACATTAAAGTACTTTTCGATTTCGGCGAAATTCGCATTGACGACCATTAAACTCAGATAGTACTGTCCCGCCTCAAATGATTCTGGGCTAATTTCACGCCAAAGCCTGACCGCGGCCAAGGCTTCATTAATTTGCTGTGCACCCATCGCTACTTCCGCCGCCTTCTTGGCAATTCGCGGATCCCGCGTTTCCTGTGCAACACCCAGTAGGGTGACAAAGGCGCTGCCCCATTCGCCGCGCTGGATTGCAATATCCGAGCTCAGCAATTTAAACATCAATTCTTTGCTAAGCGCTTTTTCTGGAATGACTTCGCCCTGCATTTGCAAATTTGAATTTTTATTCTTGAGTGGCTTTACGCTTGTTGGTGCAAGTGTTTCTTGCGCCTGTGCCGAAGAGTAGATGATCGAAGTTTGGGCCAAGAACAAAAATGAAAGTAATGCGCCGTTCAAACAGCGTTTCGTGCGCATAATTGCGTTGGATCTTGGTTTTTGACCGATAGTCGGGGCGCTAAGCTGTTTGTTTTGCAGAATAGGTACAATACGCCAGACTTTGAGACTTAGCGTCAAATGCTGCAGGTAAAGTTTTGTGAATGGTTTTGCCGGTGGCATTACAAGTGTCTGGTTCAAAAGAATTCCTTTGCGCGACGATAGAGTGACCCGCCTGTGTGTGAATTTTACGCGCAAATCGTCAGCTGCGGAGTCGCCTTCCTTGATTGTTGCTTGAGTTGACCGCCTAATGTAGGAACTATTGAGATGAAAGAATCTGTTCATGCCTGAATTGCCAGAAGTGGAAGTGACCCGCCTCGGGGTGGCCCCTCATGTTGAAGGGCAACGCGTGACTGCGGTGATTTTGAGACGGGAAGGCCTACGTTGGCCTTTCCCGTCAAATCTAGACCAACTCTTGGTCGGCAAAATCATCCTAAAGACCAGTCGCCGTGGAAAGTACTTGTTGTTACACTTCGAACATGGAGTTTTGTTGGTGCATCTTGGAATGACAGGTAATTTGCGCATTATGCCGTCTCGAACCCCGGCGCAAAAACATGATCATGTCGATATTGCGTTCGGAAAGGACATGTTGCGTTTGACCGATCCGCGGCGTTTCGGCGCTTTGCTTTGGCATGATAACGAGGACGGCGATATTCAAGAGCATCTGTTGTTGCGTAAATTAGGTGTGGAACCGCTGGAATCAGGATTTTCTGCCGACCTACTGTTCAAACAGAGTCGAAGTCGCACAGCAACGATCAAACAAGTCTTGCTCGCCGGGGATATCGTGGTCGGTGTTGGTAACATTTATGCATCGGAAAGTCTGTTTCGCGCGCGAATCAATCCTAAGACACCTGCGAACCGCATCGGACTAAAGCGCTATCAAGCTCTAGAGTTGGCAATTAGGCAAATATTGGCAGAGGCGATAGCTAAAGGTGGCAGTACACTAAAGGATTTTGTTGGTGCCGATGGCAAAACTGGGTATTTTCAGCAGTCCTATTTTGTCTACGATAGAGCAGGGGAACCTTGTCGCGTTTGTCAAGGAACAATAAGACACATCATGCAAGGTCAACGAAGCAGCTTTTATTGTGTAAATTGTCAAAAATAAGCCAGAATGTCGTATTGTTGAGCGTCGGCAAGAACTCGCTCGGCCTTAGTGCAGGACAGAAAAAAGAATATTGAGGAAACTATGAGTAATTTGGTGCAGAACTTCCAGGAATATAGTGGATGGCGCAAAGACGTAGGACAAGCCATTGAACAATATCGCTCTTGGATCGCCAATTCTGATTTTGCCGATACGATTTTGGATCAACGGATCGCTCGCCTGAAAGAGCGTTTGGTCGATGATAAGTTGACTATCGCTTTCGTCGCTGAATTTTCGCGCGGCAAGTCCGAATTAATCAATGCCATATTCTTTGCCGATTACGGGCAGCGTATTTTGCCTTCGTCTGCCGGTCGCACCACGATGTGTCCGACTGAATTAATGTATGACGAAACTTTCCCACCATGCATTCGTTTGCTACCAATTGAAACGCGCAGTGAAACACTGAGTACCACTGAGTATAAGAGCCATAATCACGTGTGGACGGTATTGCCATTAGATCCAAAATCTGGCGATGGTATGTTGGAAGCATTTAAGCAGGTGAGTCTAACAAAAAAAGTGACCAAAGAAGTTGCGAAGTCTTATGGCCTGTATGATGAAAGTGATCCAGATGCAGCGCTTGAGGTCGATGAAGACGGCTTGGTTGAGATTTCCCAATGGCGTCATGCGATTGTCAACTTCCCCCATCCTTTGCTCAAGCAAGGCTTGATCATTGTCGATACTCCTGGCTTGAACGCGATCGGTACTGAGCCTGAATTGACCTTGAACTTGATTCCAAATGCCCATGCGGTATTGTTCATTTTGGCTGCGGACACAGGTGTGACCAAGAGCGATATCGATGTTTGGCGTAACCATATCGGCAGTGGACCTGGCCGTATGGTGGTGCTGAATAAGATCGATAGTATGTGGGATGAGTTGCGCACGCCTGAAGAAATCGAAGCGCAAATTCAACATCAGATTGATACGGTCGCGCATACGCTGTCTTTGGAGAAAAATCAGGTATTCCCGATTTCAGCGCAAAAAGGTTTGGTCGCAAAAATCAATAAAGATGCGCCTTTGTTAGCCAAGACTCGGTTGCCGAAACTGGAATATGCGCTATCGAAAGAATTAATCCCATCAAAGAAAAATATCATCCGTGCGCAATTAGCGAGCGATATACAAGAAATTGCTGAAGGACAGATGGCAGTTATCACGGCACGTGGACGCGGCGTGAGTGAGCAACTTCATGAGCTACAAAGCTTGCGCGGAAAAAATCAAAACGTCATCGAACACATGATGAAACGTGTGACGATGGAGAAGCAAGAGTTCGATGCAAGTTTGATGAAGATGCAGGGTACTCGCTCTGTGTTTACACGCTTGTCGACCGAAGTCTACACAACTTTGGGCATGGATCTCTTGAAGGAAGAGATCAATACGGCACGAGAAGCGATGGAAAGTAGTAAATTTTCATTAGGCTTGAAGGAAGCGATTAAGAATTTCTTTGACCAAGTCAAACTCAACTTAACAGCATCCAATCGCAAGACAGACGAGATTTCAGAAATGATGGCGATTATGTATCGCAAGTTCTCGACGGAGCATGGCTTGGCATTGACTTCACCTATGCCATTCTCACTGGAGAAATATTTGCAAGAAGTGAATGCTATCGAAGCCGTGTTTCAGCGTCAGTTCAATACGATTACGTTGATGACGACGTCGCAAAAAGTCTTGATGCAGAAATTTTTTGATTCTATTTCCGCACGCGTTAAGCAAAGTTTCTCACAAGCGAATCGAGATGTCGAAGCGTGGCAAAAAGTGGTGATGGCGCCGATTGAAGCGCAAATCCGTGAACACAAAAATCAGCTCAAAAATCGTATGCAATCGATACAGCGTATCCATGTGGCGACCGATAGCTTGGAAGAAAAGATCGCCAGTTTTGAAGCCATGCATGCTGAAGTGGAAGAGCAAAAGAAAGCCTTAGAAGGCTTGCGTCAAAATATTGAGAAAGCCTTGGCGGCCGATTCCATGACGGCCTAGTTTCTTTCGCTCCTGCGAGCAAATTTTTTTGTGACAGAATTTATCTAAACGCCTCGATTCGGGGCGTATTTTTTTGGAGTTCTCAAATGTCAGCAAACATCAAGCAAACATCGATTTCATTTTCGGTTTTGCGCTCAGCCGCGACTCTCGTCTGTTTATTGCCATCCTTGGTGTTGGCGCAAACCACTTCAGCTTGGAAGGCGATCGATAGCGGAGTGACGGTGGAACTGCGTGGCTTGTCGGTAGTGAATAAAGATGTGGCTTGGGCTAGCGGTGCTAAAGGCACGGTGTTACGGACTGTAGATGGGCAACATTGGGTGGCGATGCATATTGCGGGCGCCGAGAAATTAGATTTTCGTGATATCCAAGGTTTTGATGCGAAGACAGCGATTGCCATGAGTGCCGGCCCAGGCAAGGCCTCAACTTTGTACAAAACCACCGATGGCGGTGCAAGTTGGGCTTTACTGAAAGTTAATGGTGACGAAACAGGGTTCTGGGATGCGATGGACTTTTGGGACAAAGATCGCGGCATCGTCTTTGGAGATCCGGTCAACGGCAGCTTTCAAGTGTTGGTCACGAGTGATGGTGGACTCACATGGACAAATCCCGTCAAGGACGCGCAGCAATTAGCGGCCTTGCCGAATGAAGGGGCTTTTGCCGCGAGTGGGACTTGTATTTCTGTACTGGGCACACAAGAAGTGTGGTTCGTTACTGGCAGTGCCGCCAAGAGCAGAGTCTTTCACTCGCGCGATGGCGGTAAGACTTGGTCCGCGAGCTCGACTGAAGTCCCAGCTGGTGCACCGCCTAAAGGACTGTTTTCAGTGAGCGTTGCAAAAAATGGGCGAGGTTTTGCGGTGGGTGGCGATTATCAACAAGCGAAGGGCGCTGGCTTGAACGCGATGAGTAGCGATGATGGTGGCAAAACTTGGCAGGCCACACCTGCGTTACCGCAAGGCTTTATGTCGGTGGTCGCCAAAGTGCCAGGCAGTGCATCGTTTGTGGTGGGGGGCTTGGCGGGCTCTGGCGTGACGAAAGATTTCGGAAAAACTTGGCAGGTGCTGGGTGATACACCGCTCAATGCCCTCGGTTTTGCTGATCGCAAACATGGGTGGGCAGTTGGGCCAAAAGGCTTAGTGATGCAATATGCAGGCGATAGCCTCTGACAAAATAAAGTCTAGCCCTTGAATACGCATTGGGAGTGGAATGAAACGCATTGTCCGTCGTGAAGAGCAACTAGCAGCAGCCCCAGAATTGCGCGACCCTAGTTTTTCAGATGCTGTGATTACTTGGCAAAAGAAATATGGGCGGCATAGCTTACCCTGGCAGCAAACACGCGATGCCTATCGAGTCTGGCTGTCGGAAATCATGCTGCAACAGACGCAGGTAACGGCGGTCATTCCTTACTATCAGCGATTCTTGCAGCGTTGCCCGAGCATTTTTGATTTGGCACAAGCAAGCAACGAGGAAGTCATGGCCTTGTGGAGTGGCCTCGGTTACTACACTCGCGCCCGCAATCTGCATCGTTGCGCGAAACAAGTGGTCGAGCAATATCAAGGTAGATTCCCATCTGATCCTGCGCTTTTACAAGAGTTGCCCGGTATCGGTCGCTCGACCGCTGCCGCCATCGCTGCTTTTTCTTATGGTACTCAAGCCGCGATTTTGGATGGTAATGTCAAACGTGTTTTTGCGCGTGTGTTTGGGGTCGAAGGTTATCCCGGCGCTAAGGCTGTAGAAGACCAGCTATGGGTGCGCGCCCAAGCTTTGTTACCAGAAAAGGATATCGAATCCTATACCCAAGGACTGATGGACTTAGGCGCCACCCTATGCACGCGCAGCAGCCCCTCGTGTCAACGCTGTCCATTGCAATCGAAATGCGTGGCCTTCCGTGATCATCGTACGGCGGAATTGCCGCAAAAGAAGCCGAAAACCAAAGTCAAAGAGAAACATGCCTTGATGTTTTTGCTGCGGCATGGTGATCAAGTACTGTTGGAACAACGCCCCGAGTCCGGCATTTGGGGCGGCTTGTTGTCTTTACCTGAATACCAGGGCATGCAAGTGAGCGCTGATGAGGATGCATTGAATGAACCACAAATGCGGACTGCGGCAGAAACATTTGCCAAGCCTTATGGTGAGATTAAGGAGTTGCATACGCTGCCAGCCTTGACGCATGTGTTTACCCATTTTCGCCTGCAGTTTCAGGTGATGTATGTCGTGATCGATAGACCTGTTTTATCGGTCCAAGAACAAGGAATGACGTGGCTGTCGCTTGCGGATAGTCAACAGGCAGCACTACCGGCACCGATCAAAACTTTATTATTGCAACTCGCTGCGCAACTTTCGCCTGCAGTTTCAGGTGATGTATGTCGTGATCGATAGACCTGTTTTGTCGGTCCAAGAACAAGGAATGACGTGGCTGTCGCTTGCGGATAGTCAACAGGCAGCACTACCGGCACCGATCAAAACTTTATTATTGCAACTCGCTGCGCAACTTTCGCCTGTTGCAAACTAGAACTGATGGCGGCGCCAAAATCTGAGCCGCCTCGGTTCTAGGATTTTCTTGATCTAGTTCGTCCCCGATTTTTCGTCTTTTATCGCATGGCGTCGTATTTCGTCACCTGCTTTGCTTTTTCTCTCCAACTCTCTTTACAATTCGAACCTGTCTCTCCCCATCTTTGCTTTGAAGGAGTTTATTTTGAACTATCCAGTCATGAAGAAAGCGATTTGTTTGCTGACTTTAGCCTTGCCCATGTGGGCGCAGGCCAGCACAAAAGCTTGCCGTATCCCGAATTTTCCGCAGGAAGTGCAGTGTGGTCAAGTTAGTCGCCCACTCGATCCTGCGCAAGCTGATGGCAAAAAAATCGATATTCATTATGTCGTATTGCCTTCACAAGATAGAAATAAGCTGCCTGACGCTGTATTCCTCTTGGCAGGTGGGCCAGGTCAAAGTGCCATCGGCGTATCAGCGTTTGGCGAATCGATGTTGGGTAAGTTGAATCGTCGTCGTGACCTCGTATTCGTCGATCAACGGGGCACAGGCAAAAGTGCGCCACTCACCTGTCCAAAGTTAGAGAAGGATGAGGCTCCTTTAGATCAAGCGGCGGTTGTCAAACGTGTGCTTGAATGTAAGGATGACCTGCAGAAATTACCCCATGGCGATTTACGTTTCTATACGACTAGTATCGCTGTTCAAGACTTAGAGGCTGTTCGTATTGCGCAGAATTACAGTGCGATCAACTTGGTTGGTGTTTCATATGGTACTCGCGTGGGTCTTGAATACATGCGTCAATTTCCTGCTTCGGTACGTCGTTTGGTTATTGATGGCGTAGTACCACCTGATTTGAATACACTTGGATCTGACGCGAAGGCGGCGCTCGAAGGGATTTTCGCCGATTGCAAAGCAAATACGCGTTGCAATACTGCCTACCCAGATCTGGAGAGCCGTTGGAAACATTTGTTGAGCAATGGCCCTAAACAAGTTTCTTTTACTCACCCACGTTTGGGAACAGAAGTGTCGATGACAGTCAACCGCGAAGACATCATTGGCATGGTATTCCGTGGCTTATATTCTCCGACGATTACTTCTGTTTTGCCTTATGCCATCACCCAAGCGGATCAAGGCAAATTTGGCCCATTGGCAAATTTGAGCGGCGGTTTTAATTTGCCAGCACCAAATGCGATGAGTATGGGGATGCATTATTCAGTTTGGTGCGCTGAAGCCTATGTGCGTCCACCGGTTGCCAATCCGAATGATGAATTTGCTAGCGTCATGCTCGGTAATTACGACAAAGTCTGCTCCGCATGGCCGCGCGGTAATGTGCCTACCGAATTTTTCACACTACCAAAAGCTAACAGTCCAGTGCTGTTATTGAGTGGTGGAATAGACCCAGTGACACCCACCAAAAATGGCGAACAAGTGGCGAAAGCACTGGGTGAAAAAGCACGTCACGTATCCATCCAAAATGCTGGTCATGGTGTGATTGGACAGGGATGTGTAAAGGAAGTCTTGAACAAATTTGTGGCTGCAAAGGATGATCAAGAAGCTGCCAAGGTGGATACAAGTTGCGTGACGCAAATTCCTCGTCCGTTGGTGTGGGTAGCACCGAAGGCGACAAGTAATGTAAAGACAAATCTGAACGGAGAAAAACAATGATTATCGTTGAAGATTTACATAAAGAATTCGTCAAACTTGGCAAACCTAAATTTGGCATCGGTAAGAAAACGACAGAGCGTGTAAAGGCAGTCAATGGCGTCAGCTTCACAGCGCAAGATGGCGCGATCCTTGGTTTGCTTGGTGCCAATGGTGCTGGCAAGACTACGAGCTTACGCATGGTAGCGTCGCTCTTGAAGGCTGATAGTGGAAAGATCCAAATTGATGATGTGCAGGTGAGTGAGGGGAATACCGCTTCGCAAAGCCGCTTAGGGATTCTTTCGGATGCCCGTGGTTTGTATCCACGTTTGACTTCACGTGAAAACATCCACTACTACGGCAAGTTGCATGGCATGGATAGAGGCGTGATCGAAAAACGTACAGAACAACTGGCGCATTGGCTCGACATTGGTAATTTGCTCGATCGTCGTACTGAGGGGTTTAGTCAAGGTGAGCGTATGAAGATCGCTTTGGCACGTGCGCTAATTCATGACCCGAAGAACATTATTTTAGATGAACCAACAAATGGATTGGATGTGGTTGCGACCCGAGCCTTGCGTGAATTTTTGCGTTGGTTAAGGACACCGGAAGGCGGCGGCAAATGTATCGTGTTTTCAACTCACATCATGCAAGAAGTTGAACGTTTGTGCGACACCGTGGTGATCGTCGCAAAAGGACAAACGGTGACTAAGGGCACGGTTGCGGAGTTGATGGAAGAGGCGCAGGAAGCAGACTTTGAAGACGCCTTCGTTAAGCTCGCCTTTTTACAGAACAAAGAAACTAAACCAGCAGCTCAAGGGAGTCTCTGATGAAAGAAATCTTAGCTATTTACTGGAAAGAAATTTCCGATGCGATGCGTGACCGCCGTACCTTGATGATGGTGATTATCAGCTCGCTTGTGTCCGTACCGCTGTTGTTATTTATTTTCTCAACTGTGATGTCGCAAGTGGAGTCACAAGCGGTGGATCGCACCGTGTATGCGGTCAATATGAAAGATGCGCCGAGTTTACAGAATTTTCTCGAACGCCAAGGCTACCAGATTAAAGAGGCACCAAGCGACTACGAAGAGAAGTCTCGTAAAAAGGAATTGTCTAAGCCGGTGTTGATTGTGCCCGAACAATTTGATGCCGATCTAGCTGAAACGAAACATGTTGATCTTGAGATTGCCTATGACACATCGAATCGACAAGCAGAAATGGGTTTGGTCCCTTTGCGTAGACTCCTGTCGACTTATGTTCAGGAGAAAACGAGCTTAGACCTCTTAATGCGAGGCATTTCGCCTGACTTGATGCAGAGCATCGGTGTTAAAGAGCGACAATTGCAACGCACAGATGAGCGTAAAGTGACAATCACGGCGATGTTGCCTATGGTGTTGGTTATGGCAATTGTGATGGGGGGGATGTTCGCAGCGATCGATAGCACTGCAGGTGAACGCGAACGTGGTTCTCTTGAACCATTGATGATGAATCCAGTTTCAGGTTGGCAGTTGGCGATTGGTAAAACGACGGCCGTCATGTCCGTGAGCATCTTGATAGTGTTGTTGACTGTGAGTAGTTTCTTTCCCGCCCAAGCGGTAATAGGCAACGAGGCTTTGAAAGCAGAGTTTCAATTTGGTATAAAAGACGCAGTCGCTTTCTTGATCATCTTGATTCCGCTGGCTGGTGCTTTGTCTGCGCTTCAGGTAGCAGTTTCATTGACTTGCAAAACCTTCAAAGAAGCTCAGGTACGTAATCAATTATTGAGTTTGGTGGTTTCGTTCATGCCTATGTTCTTCATCGTTAATCCAGGTAAAGAACCAGCATGGTTGACTTGGTTGCCGGTGATGTCGCAAACGCAGATGATGAATCAAGTATTGAAGGGAGAGTTGGTTGCAGCTTCTTCGTTTGGTATTGCGATTTTGGTTTCGGTTGTGATCATGTCCGCTAGCTTATTGTTTGTTTCTAAGAAAATGCGTGAAGTCGTGGCACAATAATTTCAATGCGTATTGAGAAAAATGGCTTCGAATTCTTTGTGAATCGAAGCCATTTTTTTATGCCCGCTAAGGAAGTCTAGCCACAGTTGCTTTGCCGATGACGAATCAATACGCGCTCGCTTTGCTGAAAATGTTTAGCTAATTTTTCCACCATGTACACTGAGCGATGTTGACCACCAGTGCAACCGATTCCTACTGTGAGATAGCTACGATTATCGCGTTTGAATTCAGGCAACCATTTTTCGAGTAAGCCTTGAATATCACGATATAAATCTTGTGCCATTTCTTGTTGGTCGAGGAAATCAATTACGGGTTGATCTTTGCCAGTCAAAGGACGAAGCGCGTGATCATAGTGTGGGTTAGGTAAGATTCGAACATCAAATACAAAGTCGACATCAAGCGGCACGCCAACCTTAAAGGCGAAGGATTCGAACATCAAAATTAAGGGTGCTTGCTCAACACCGATTTCATCTTTAATCCATTGGCGCAAACTGTTGGCGCTGAGGAAAGAGGTATCGATGACGTGACCCAGAAACTGCAGCGGTTCAAGTAGTTCGCGTTCTTTTTGTATGCACTCGACCAAACTTAAGGGCGCCGTGGAAAGTTGTTGTTGCTGAAGCAGATGCGATAGCGGATGACTACGTCGGGTTTCAGAGAAGCGTGCAATTAAGGTTTCTGAACTGGCGGTCAAAAACAAGACTTTGACTTCGTGCCCAAGCTGGCGCAATCGTTCAATTGCTTCTGGTACGATTTTGAGTAAGTGTGCGCTACGCGAATCGATCGCCATTGCAGCACTTTTTACGCCTTCCCACTCCAAGGTATTGACTAAATCAACCAGTAAACTCGGCGGTAAATTGTCGACGCAGTAAAAGCCTGCGTCTTCTATCACATTTAGGGCAACCGATTTACCTGAGCCTGAGATACCGCTAATTAACAAAATACGCATAATGCTTATACCATCGTGTCGTCCATGGCGCGACGCTGACGTTCCATGAACTCTTCAAGTGTGTTAATGCCGCGCAATTGCAAAATTGTATTGCGCACCGCAGCTTCAAGCAAAACCGCGATATTGCGACCTGCGGCCACTGGAATAACGACCTTTTTGATTTGCAAGCCAAGTACATCTTGAGTTTGAGAATCAATCGGCAAGCGTTCGTAATTTTCTTCGAGTGTGCTGCGTTTGACTAAATGCACGATCAACTTCAAACGCATTTTACGACGCACCGAAGTTTCACCGAAAATTGCTTTAATATCGAGTAAACCCAAGCCACGTACTTCCAGTAGATTTTGCAAAATCTCAGGGCAACGACCTTCGATCATATTTGGTGCAATACGAGAAAACTCGACCGCATCATCGGCGACTAAGCCATGGCTACGAGAAATCAATTCCAAGCCCAATTCACTCTTGCCGAGACCAGATTCGCCGGTAATTAAAACACCGACACCCAGAACATCCATGAAGACGCCGTGCATCGTCACTTGTGGCGCGAGTTTCTTCGACAAATAGACACGTAGATAGTCGATGACTTGCGCAGCAGGAAGCGGCGTAGAAAACAGCGGAATATTGTTGTCGTCGCAGGTATCAAGGAAGATTTGAGGAGATTCTAAACCCTGAGCCACGATCAGCGCAGGTGGTTTTCCGGCAACCAGTTCTTTGATGAGATTGGCGCGTGAACCTGGCGACAATTTTTGAAAATAGTTGAGTTCTTGATGTCCTAGGACTTGAATACGCCCAGGGTGGATCAAGTTCAAGTGGCCGACCTGATCTGAAGACGCTGTCGCATCATCAGTGATTTGCTTCTCACCGCCCGAGAATCCGGCAAACCAGCCTAGCTGAAGTGTGTCGCGATTATCGTCAAAGATTTTTTGTATCGTCAGTTCGGTGATCAGTGGCATAGGGCATACTCGACAATTCTAAAAATGAATCCTAAGAGCGGTAGATGATTAGCGAGAGTGCTAGTCCTCATCCAAGCAAACAATGATCACGGTTTAAAGATCTGCTTGTAACTTCGTTTCCCAGGTGATGATACGTTTGTAGACTAGGCTCGCATCTGTTTCAGCACGCAGAGCTTCACGGAAATCATCATCGGACAGCATCTCTGCGATCTCAGACAAAATTTCTAGGTGTTGTTGTGTGACGTTATCTGGCATCAGCAAGAAGATCAAGAGATCAACAGGCAAGCCGTCTGGCGATTCGAAGGGAATGGCTTCCGCTAATCTTACAAAAGCCGCGATAGGATTTTTGAGACCTTTGATGCGACCATGAGGAACGGCCACGCCATGACCTAATCCGGTCGATCCCAGTCGTTCGCGAGCGAATAGATTTTCCGAGACGGTTGAGCGGGCGATACTGCAGTTATTCTCAAACAGTAAGCCCGCTTGCTCGAAGGCGCGCTTTTTACTGGAGACATCTAAGTTCAGCAGTACGTTTTCCAGTGGCAGGATTTTCGCGATATTGGTCATGTTACTAAATTAATGTGAGTCTTATGCTCGTTGACATTAAAACAGCTGGCAACCGAGGTGGCCTGAACGGCTCGATCTGAAGCTTCAAAAAACCTAGGATTGAGGTCGTTCTCTAAGCTCAGGATTATAGGCTTCTTTTGACGGGCGTGCGAATTTCCCTGCTATTTGTATGTCAGCCTTGCAAGTTTTTCTGAAGTAGGGCGCTAAACGCCTCGACGGAGATGGGTTTGCTGAAGTAGAAACCTTGCATTTCTTGGCAACCAGCATCGCGCAAGAAGTCCATTTGTTCAAGGTTTTCTACACCTTCTGCAGTGACTGTCATGCCTAAGGCATTCGACATCGCGATGATTGCCTTGGTCAGCACCACAGAGTCTTGGTTTTCTGGGATCTCACGAATGAAAGAACGATCAATCTTCAGATTATCGATAGGAAAGCGTTGCAAATACGAGAGGGATGAGAATCCCGTACCAAAATCGTCAAGTGAGATACTGACTCCGAGCTCTTTAATAGCGTTAAACACGCTACTCAAGTGATCGGCTTCGACCATTAATAATCCTTCGGTGATCTCAAGCTGCAATGCTTGTGCATCTAGACCAGTATCATCGAGCACTTCTTTGATGAAACTAGGTAAGTTTGGATCTTGGAATTGTTTTGGCGAAATATTCACGCTAATCTTGAAATCTAAGCCGTACTCTTGTCGCCATTGTTGTGCATGCCGTGCAGCTTGTGCCAATACCCAACGGCCGATCGGTACGATCAAACCGATTTCTTCTGCGAATGGAATAAACTCATTTGGTGCGACGATGGCCATGTCTTCCATTTGCCAACGTATCAAAGCTTCTGCACCAACGATTTTCTGGGTCTTTAAATTAATCTTTGCTTGGTAATACAACAGGAACTCGTCTTCAACCAGAGCACGCCGCAAATTACGCTCTAGGGCGTAACGATGTTGGGCGCGAATCATCAATTCTGAGGTGAAGAATTGGTAATTGTTACGACCTAATTCTTTGGCCAAATACATCGCAGAGTCAGCGCAACGCAAGAGCGTAGGTCCATCGGTGCCGTCATGTGGAAATACGCTGATGCCGATAGAGGTGCCGAGATGGTATTGATTTTCATCGATGACAAAGGGTTCGCGCATCTTGGTCAAAATGCGTTCCGCTAACTCTTTGAGATGTTGTGCCGTGGTGAATTCTTCTACCACGATCACGAATTCATCACCACCAAGGCGCGCCAACATATCGGTTGCGCGGATACAAGAACTTAAACGTTTGGCGACATCACACAACAAACCATCGCCAGCGGCATGTCCAGCGGTGTCGTTCACATTTTTGAAGCGGTCAAGATCGAGGAAAATGACGGCGACTTTTTGGTTGTAGGAGTGCGAGAGTGCATAACTCAGACGTTGTTGCAGTTGGTGGCGATTCGGTAGGCCAGTCAGCGCATCATGTGTTGCGATGTATTGCAGTTGTCGTTCAGTTTCGCGTATCTCAGTCGTATCAGTGAAGGAGATTAACACCGCCTCATTCTTATGTTGATGGTGTTGAGAATGAATAGGCTGTACGTTAACCAATAGCCAGACGACAGATTGATCATGCAATTGCAATCCAATCGACAAATTAGCGATGGGTTCGCCAGTGCGGAACACTACGGACGCAGGGTCATCACCAATTTTTATTTCACTACCATCTTCACGGAAAATGCGGCTGAAATAGCGGTGGCGTCTCCCTGCCGCTTCGACCGCGCTAATTTTTAAAATACGTTGTGCACTCGGGTTGCAAGTCAAAATCTTTCCGCCTGGTGCGATCACCATGATGCCTTCGGTCAGATTATTCACGACTGAGCGATAGCGGTCTTCACTCGTTGCGAGACTGTGTTCCATGTTTTTCTTGTCGATCGCTAAAGCGATGACATGCATGGCATCCATAATCAAAGTTTGTTCATCTACGCTCGGTGTGCGAAGCGCACGATGGTAAATATCGACCGTGCCAAGTAAGGTATTGAATGCCGTCTTTATCGGTACAGACCAACATGACTGATAACCATAACGCACTGGTGTGTGCTTATGTTTGCTCCACAAATCACTCTTGCTGATGTCGTCGACAATCTTGATCTTGCCAGTTTGAATGGCTGGGCCACAGCTCCATTGTTTGAGCCCGATTTCAAGCTGCTCGATTTCGTTAAGGAATTCGGATTCCATTGACGGCGCTGCAGCTAACTTCAATTTCTTGCGTTCATCGTTGTACAGCATGATGGCGCACACTGATGCGTTGTCGAGCAGACGTTCCATACGGTCGCACACGTCTTGCAGAATTTGGGCGAGCGGATTGTCTAACGCAATCATCTCCAAAATTTCTTTTTCGTGATGCAAGGCTTCATGACTGAGGCTATTCGCCGTGGCGAATTCGCGTGGTGCTCTGACGTGCAAGGATTTAGCGATAGGCTGGCTTTGCAGATTCCGTATGCGGAGCACATAGGCTGTATTTCTTTGCACCGGAAAACTGTGCAAGCGAACTTCGACGTCGAGTAAGTGAGAGTCGCGTGTTTTAAATTGACAGAATTCGGCAATCGCTTGCGGTAAAACGCTAGCCCCCGCCTGCAGATGTGTTTTGAGTTGGTTGGGGTGGCTGAACTGTAAAAAGCTGCCCCAGCGCATACCGGTGATTTCGTTCAGACTTTTTGCCCGTAGCATCTCGATACCAAGCTTGTTGGCATACACGATGACCCCTTCGATCAAGACATAGCTCGCATCTTGAGCGTACTGTTCTAGGAGTGATTGCCAATTGGCGGGATAAATCACTTCGTTGAAACTATGGGACGGCTTACTGGTGTAGTTCACAAAATTGGTCTTTTGAAAAATCTGTCAGGGTCATGCTTGAATGGGTAGACTCAAGATGAGCGCAAAATAAATGCAAATAGGCTTTCAGGAATGATTACAAATTAAAGGCCCGCTTGCAAGCTGTCGAAACGCTAAGTATTTCATACTTTAGTACTACCCGAGAGTACGCTGTTATTGTGACTAGCGTTTGAAAAAAGTCTTATTGACGAGCGTTACGTTGATTTGAAGGCATCTTTCCGGTCGAAAAATTACTGCGCCATGGGTTGATATCGAGACCGCCGCGTCGAGTATAGCGTGCGTACACCGCCAATTTTTGAGGCCGACACTGCGCCATGATGTCGGTGAAGATGCGCTCTACGCATTGTTCATGAAACTCATTGTGATCACGGAAGCCAATCAAGTAACGCAGTAGCGCTTCTTGATCAATTGGGGCACCTACATAGTGAATCTGTACGCTTGCCCAGTCAGGTTGGCCAGTCACTAAGCAATTGGACTTGAGTAAGTGGGAAAGGAAAGTTTCTTCGACCGCCGATTGTTCGTGGTCTGCTTTTAAGAGACTGGGGTTCGGTGAATATTGATCAACTTCGATATCCAGTCTGTCGAGTAACAAACCATCGAGCTCATGGAAGCTAAATTTGCCAAAATTGTCGGGCGTGGTGATCGTAATTTGTACCGGTGCGCCAAAGCCATTCGATAGGTCGGTTTGAAGCAGGCTAAGTAAAGCGTCGGTGCCTGCGAGTTTGGTTTGGTTAAATGAGTTCAAATAGAGCTTGAAGGACTTCGATTCGATAATGTTCGGTGAATCGGCGGGTGCCATGACGGTCAAGATTGCTACCTGAGGTTTGCCGCGGAGGTTTAACCAAGAGACTTCATAGGCATTCCAAATATCCATGCCGAAAAACGGCAAATTAACTGCTTTACCATCGACGATCTTTAAGCCAATTTCGGCCCGTTTTTCAGCGCGAGGAATAGGAAACAAAAGGCTGGGGTCATACGAAGTTTGATAGGCAGAATTTTTGCCAAGCTGAGATTGCTCAGCCGTGTTGACAGTGCTATTGGGATTGCTGGAATAACTTGAATTGCTCATGATGTCTGGACTTGTTCGATAGTGTCTTACAGCCCTCGCAAGCTGGCAAAGCGCTGGGTAAGCGCCATGCTAGGCCATGCTTAGGAATTACAAAAATAATTTATAAACTGGGTTATTGCTTTCATCCCAGTAACGATAGCCTAGGCCGTTCAAAAATTCTTTGAAGGCTTTCATTTCTTTCTTCGGTACTTGTAGGCCTACCAAAGTTCGACCATAGTCAGCGCCATGATTGCGATAGTGGAATAAGCTGATATTCCAGTTTGGCGCCATACTGTTCAAGAAGCGCATCAAAGCACCAGGGCGCTCTGGAAATTCGAACCGATACAGTAATTCGTTCTCCGCGAGTTCGCTCTTGCCACCGACCAGATGACGAATATGGAGCTTCGCCAATTCATCGTCAGTTAAATCTAAAGTCGGGAAACCATGTTTGACAAAGCTCTTGGCGATCTTGCCCGATTCTTCGCGATTGGACACTTGAATGCCGACAAAAATATGCGCTGATTTTTTATCACTGATACGGTAGTTAAATTCAGTCACATTGCGCGGACCCACGAGTTCACAGAAACGTTTGAAACTTCCTTGCACTTCAGGGATGGTCACTGCAAACACAGCTTCACGCGCTTCACCGACTTCGGCCCGCTCGGCGACAAAACGCAGACGATCAAAATTCATGTTCGCACCGCAGGCGATGGTGACTAAGGTTTCGTTTTTGAGCGCACGTTTGTTGGCCTTTTCGCGTTCGATATAGGCCTTGCAGCCAGCGACGGCAAGTGCTCCAGCAGGTTCGAGGATGCTGCGTGTATCTTGGAAAACGTCTTTAATCGCCGCACAAACTGCATCGGTATCGACGGTGATGACCTCATCGACATACATTTTCGCCAGACGGAAGGTCTCTTCACCGACTAATTTCACCGCGGTGCCATCCGAAAACAAACCCACATCATTGAGCGTCACGCGTTTGCCAGCTTTCAAGCTGCGCGCCATGGCGTCAGAGTCCGTGGTTTGCACACCGATAATCTTGATGTCGGGACGAACCGCTTTGACGTACGCCGAAACCCCCGCGATCAAACCGCCACCACCGATGGCAACAAAGATCGCATGGATGGGGCCTGCGTGTTGACGCAAAATTTCCATGCCGACTGTGCCTTGTCCGGCGATGACATCAGGGTCATCGAAAGGATGAACAAAGGTGAGCTTACGTTTCTTTTCTAATTCCAAAGCATGGCCATAGGCATCTGTGTACGATTCGCCGTGCAATACAATTTCGACCGCATCGCCACCATGACTGCGGACGGCGTCAATTTTGACCGGTGGGGTGGTCGTTGGCATCACGATCACGGCTTTGCAACCGACCCGTTTAGCACTGAGCGCCACGCCTTGTGCATGATTTCCTGCTGAAGCACAAATCACACCGCGTTTGAGTTGTGTCGGTGTTAAATGCGCAATCTTGTTGTACGCGCCGCGCAATTTAAAGCTGAACACGCTTTGCATGTCTTCGCGTTTGAAATGAATTTGATTTTCCATGCGCTTGGACAAATTCGGCGCAAATTCTAGTGGCGTTTCAAAGGCGACGTCGTAGACTCGTGCAGTTAGTATTTTTTTCAGGTAATCAGTGGACATGGGAAATCTTCTCAATTCTTCACAATACTTATTTGGCATCTTCAAAAATCGGACAGTGGCCTAGGCCGAGCGCAGTGCTTGCGCTCTCATCTCCATGGATAAATAAAGATCATGCTTACGATGTTCGCTGTTTGCAGCAGATGTCGTGGCAAACATCATTGTCAGACCGGGTAGTGTGCTGAAATGATGCAAAATTCTAAAGTCCTCTACGGGCATTATAATGTATCCCTTGTTCTCTTACCCCAATTCCTATGATAGAAGCCGCAGTTGCTTGGTTGCTGAGTGTCTTAGCCGTCTCAAAAGTCGGTTTGCCGGCGGTATTCTTAATTAGCTTGATCTCGGCCACTTTGGTGCCGCTGGGCTCGGAGCCGGTGGTGTTTGCCATGGTGAAGGCCAACCCTGATTTGTTTTGGGCAACGATAGCAGTTGCAACGGTTGGTAACACTTTGGGCGGCGTGATTAACTATGGCATGGGCTATGGTGCAGAAAAAGCTTTTCACCGCGAACGTGAGAGTCGTTGGTTCGGTTGGCTCAAAAAATACGGGGCAAAAACCATGTTGCTGGCTTGGTTGCCGGCGATTGGGGACCCGCTATGTGCCTTGGCAGGTTGGTTGAAACTACCGTTCTGGCAGTGTTTGCTCTACATGGCAATTGGAAAATTGATGCGCTATCTGTGTATGACGACGATGCTATTGGCGGTGCCCAATGGATTCTGGCACCAGATCGCGAGTTGGTTAGGCTAGACATTCGCTCTTATTTGTCGGGCACTGGCACCGGCGTCATCGCTTTCATTGCCCAAGCGGGATAGTTGGCTTTGAACAGGCGGAAAAATAATTCGTTTTGACTCTTACTTGCGATGGCATCGCGCAGGATTTTCTTATCCTCTGCGTTTAGAGATTGGTTCGCTAAATAAATACCAACGCGAGCTTTTGGAAACTGTTTGAGTGGAATTGCTTGGATTTTGGTGTCGAGCAAGATGTCTTCAGCCGCTTGTACGAACACTGTCGCTGACATAATCGTTGCGTGAACTTGACCAGCCAGCATTTTTTTAGCAATGTCTTCGACCTCAACAAATTCTTCGGCGCGTTTTGCTTGTTTAGTCTTTCGTGTAAATTCAGTGTAAATCGGGCCGAAATTGTAGCCGCGCACGAGACCGAACTGCAAATTGTTTTGTTCGAGAATCTTCTCTGGGTCTTCACTCTTCATCGCTTCCTTGAGAACGATGACGCTAGGATAGAATTCGATCAAGGGCACAAATTCGGCATATTGATTGCGTTCATCAGTTTGAATTGCAAATACGATGTCGGTTTGACCATTTTTTAGGTAGTGAATCGCGCGTGCACGTGGCACGAAGTCCCACACGAATTGACATTGCGTTGATGATTCGACAGCAGAAAAGAAATCACTCAGAATGCCACTCACCTGTTTTTGGGCATTGACCGTTAGCGCGGGGCCCTGAGGATTGATTGCAATGTGGATGCGACGACTGCAAGTGGCAGCGGCAGATTGTATGCTCGTAAAAAGAGTGAAGAGAAAGACAACAGCGCGCAAAAGATCTTTTGCTGATGTATTCATCCACATAATTACTCCGCAGAGAAACAACCGGGGATTGTGAGAGGCACTCAAGTGTCCCAAACTCAGGCAGACACTTTCATACCTTTAATTGCATCAGCATAGTCGATGCTTTCACAAATTTCCTCTGTTTTCTGAGTTTTCAGCATATTTGTTTTTAAAGTCGACGTAGCTGCTGTAGAAGAAAAAAAATCTCTCGAATCGCGACCCGCAGAACCGGGCGCAGCCGTTATAATGCGCGTCCTCTTTGATCTGACATCAAGATAAAGAATAAATTTCAGTCAGATAGATTTGCATAAAGGACATTATTTTGTGGAAAAAAATTAAAGACTTGTTCGCAGCGAAAACCGATTCACTCGAGGCTAATGCAAGCGAAATTAATCAAAGTTCAGCGGTGGTTAGCCTTGCTGCGGAAGAAGAAGCGGAAGATAGCGGCCCGAATCTGAGCACATTGATTCGCACGCACCTCGCTCCAGTGCTGCGGGCAGACGGTTTTACCGGATCTGGTCGTAGCTTTCGTAAGAACCACACGGATTGGCTATTTGTTCTTAGTTTAGAGACTTCGCGCGCTGGTAATGCGTTTGCATTGCATGTCGGCATTCAACCTAAATTTGCCCCTGATACTTTAGGTAAGCCTGTCGACGCAAAGAAGCTGAAAGTACAACTGTGTGAATTTCGCCGTCGCATTTCCTCCACCACGAAAGATCAATGGTGGGAGTTTGAAGCAAACGAAGAGAGCATGACTACTGCACTGCAGGCGGCGGCTAAAGTGTACGTGGAATATATGCGTCCATTGGTGCATGCGGTCTGTGGTGAGCCTAGTGTGTTCGCGCAAATATCGCTTCAAGACTTTAGCGTTAAAGCGATGGGTTTTGAAGGGTTTGCCACGGATGAAGGGCGCCTCGCTTTGGCTACAGCACGCTATTTAGTGCTGCATGGAGAGCCAGAGAAAGCTCGTGCGTTTGCAAATCACGGATTGCAACATGTCGGCATTTCGGTCGGTTTGCAACGGGATTTTGAGGATTTGTTGCAATTATTGGATCAGAAACCAGGGCATGACAGTATGGAACAATAGGAATAAAGGTCGAATATTCATGATGCGATAAGGGCTTAGTAGGTTCAAGCCCCTTCTGGAGCTCGCGTTCATGCTTTTTGGAAAGAAAAAGCTGCTGTTTAAAATCCGGTAAAAACAACAGTTTCCATACTAAATATTCAATCCTTGTGAAAAATGCCTGAATTTCCTCAGGCATTTTCCTCAAAAGTCAAAAGATATCCCCAAAAAAGTAAAGGATGTTTCTGCGTGGTGCAGCGCAATACGCTAGAATGAGTCTTTAAGATCCGTCCAACGCTTTTTCAGATGAATGCTCCAGTTCAAATTACAGGCACATTTCCTCACCCTGATGCCGAGGTAGCGCAAGGCGCTGCCGCCACCCGTTTGCGTGAGATCCCCTATAACTACACCTCTTTTTCCGACCGCGAAATTGTAATCCGCTTGTTGGGTGAAGAGGCTTGGGCTCTGCTTGATAACCTACGTGGTAAACGCCAGACAGGTCGTTCCGCACGTATGTTGTATGAGGTGCTTGGTGATATTTGGGTGGTAAGGCGTAATCCGTATTTGCAAGACGATATGCTGGAAAATCCGAAACGTCGTCAAGCCTTGATCGATGCTTTGAACCATCGTTTGCATGAGGTTGAAAAGCGTCGGGTCGCAACAGATAATCTCACCGCAGAAGATGCCGATCGTAGTAATTCGGTAGAAACCTTGGTCGCTGCGGCGCGTAAAGCGGTTGCAGATTTTTCTCAAGAGTTCCGCAATACCTGGGACCTGCGTAAAAAAGCGAGCAAGATGCTGGCCAAATATACGGCTAAAGACAATATCAAGTTTGATGGCTTGAGTCGTGTATCCCACGTCACCGATGCCACTGACTGGCGTGTGGAATATCCGTTCGTCGTCTTGACCCCGGATACCGAAGATGAAATGGCGGGTTTGGTGAAAACCTGTATCGCACTCGGTCTCACTATTATTCCACGCGGCGGTGGCACGGGTTACACCGGCGGTGCGATCCCATTGACGCCAATGTCAGCGGTAATTAATACAGAAAAATTGGAACATCTCGGCGCGGTGGAAATGACCCGCTTGCCGGGCGTTGATCGTGATTATGCTGTGATCTATTCCGGCGCAGGTGTTGTGACGAAACGTGTTTCTGATGCGGCCGATAAAGCCGGTTTTGTGTTTGCGGTGGACCCAACTTCAGCAGAAGCCTCCTGTATAGGCGGCAATGTCGCGATGAATGCCGGTGGTAAGAAAGCAGTATTGTGGGGCACAGCCCTCGACAATTTGGCTTCATGGCGCATGGTTGATCCGAACGGTGATTGGTTGGAAGTGACGCGCCTCGAACACAATCTCGGCAAAATTCACGACGTCGAGCTGGCTAAATTTCAATTAGAGTGGACACATCCCGGCGAGAAGAGACCATTCAAGACCGAACTCTTGCAAATTCCTGGCCGCACCTTCCGCAAAGAAGGTCTGGGTAAGGACGTTACTGACAAGTTTTTAGCAGGTCTGCCTGGCGTACAAAAAGAAGGCTGCGACGGCTTGATCACATCGGCACGTTGGATCTTGCACCGCATGCCGAAATTCACCCGCACCGTCTGTCTCGAATTTTTCGGTCAAGCGCGTGATGCGATTCCAAGCATTGTTGAAATTAAAGATTACCTTGATGGTGAAACCAAAAAAGGCGGTGCGATTCTGGCTGGCCTTGAACATTTGGATGAACGTTATTTGAAGGCCGTTGGTTACACGACGAAATCAAAACGTGGCGTAATTCCGAAGATGGCCCTGTTTGGCGATATCGTTGGTGACGATGAAAATGCAGTAGCGCAAGCGGCTTCAGAAGTGATCCGCATTGCGAATACGCGTGTCGGTGAAGGTTTCGTCGCGGTCAGCCCTGAAGCACGTAAAAAATTCTGGTTAGATCGCGCTAAAACAGCGGCGATTTCGAAGCACACCAATGCCTTTAAGATTAATGAAGATGTGGTGATCCCGCTTGATCGCATGGGTGAATACACCGACGGTATCGAGCGTATCAACATCGAATTGTCGATTCAAAACAAGCTGGCCTGCGCTAAGGCATTGCAAGATTTTGTGGTGCGAGGCAATTTACCTCTTGGTAAGAGTGAAGATGCGGACGGCGATGATATCCCAGCGGCAGAGTTGTTGGAAGATCGGGTAGCGCAAGCAACACAGTTATTGAATGAAGTCACTGCTCGTTGGACTTATATTCTTGAGCATCTTGATCAACCACTCAGTGAGGCTCGGGCAGAGCTGGTGCGCTTGGGCCTCGATAAACTTGATTTCGTTTTCGAGCAGCGCTTGCAAACTCAGGCGAATGCGACTTTGTTCAATATCGTACAAGATCGCACCATTCGTATTTCTTGGAAAACAGAAGTACGTGCTTTGCTGCGTCAGATCTTTAATGGTGCTGCATTCAAGTTCATCTTGGAAGAGTGTACGGCGATTCATAAGAAGGTATTACGTAGTCGTGTATTCGTCGCGTTGCATATGCATGCAGGAGATGGCAATGTCCATACGAATCTGCCAGTTAACTCCGACGACTACGAAATGCTGCAAGTGGCGCATCACGCTGTTGCACGCATCATGGTCTTGGCGCGTTCGCTCAATGGCGTGATTTCCGGCGAGCATGGCATCGGCATTACCAAGTTGGAGTTTTTGACCGAAGACGAAATCAAAGACTTCCGCTCCTACAAATTGCGCATTGATCCTGAAGGTCGTTTCAATAAGGGCAAACTCTTGAATTTGCCTGAATTTGCTGCGGATTTGCGCAATGCATATACGCCATCCTTTGGTTTGATGGGTCATGAATCCTTGATCATGCAACAAAGCGATATCGGTGCGATTGCCAATAGCGTTAAAGACTGTCTGCGCTGTGGCAAATGCAAACCTGTTTGCTCGACGCACGTGCCACGTGCGAACTTGTTGTACTCACCACGCAATAAAATTCTAGCGACGTCCTTGTTGGTGGAAGCCTTCTTGTACGAAGAGCAGACCCGTCGTGGCATCTCGATCAAACATTGGGATGAATTCTCAGACGTTGCTGACCATTGCACGGTCTGTCATAAGTGTGTGAACCCTTGCCCGGTCGATATCGATTTTGGCGATGTATCGATGAACATGCGCAATCTCTTGCGTAAGATGGGCCAGAAGAAATTTAACCCAGGCACAAGCGCTGCAATGTTCTTCTTGAATGCGACCGACCCAGCGACCATCAACGCCACTCGTCAGGTGATGATGGGTTGGGGCTATAAAGCACAACGCTTGGGCAATGATTTGCTGAAAAAGTTTGCGAAGTCGCAGACCAAAGCACCACCTGCCACTGTCGGAAAAGCGCCGATCAAAGAGCAAGTGATTCACTTTATTAATAAGAAAATGCCAGGCAATCTGCCGAAGAAAACCGCACGTGCCTTGTTGGATATCGAAGATGATAAAGTGATTCCTATCATTCGCAATCCGCAAACGACAACGGCTGATACGGAAGCGGTGTTCTACTTCCCAGGCTGTGGTTCGGAACGTTTGTTCTCGCAAGTCGGTTTAGCGACACAAGCGATGTTGTGGAATGTCGGCGTACAAACAGTGCTGCCACCGGGTTATCTATGCTGCGGTTACCCGCAACGTGGAGCAGGGCAGTTCGACAAAGCTGAGAAGATGATGACCGATAATCGCGTCTTGTTCCATCGCATGGCTAATACACTCAATTATCTCGATATCAAAACCGTCGTGGTTTCATGTGGTACTTGCTATGACCAGTTGGCGACCTACGAGTTCGATAAAATTTTCCCGGGCTGTCGCATCATAGATATCCACGAATTCTTGATGGAGAAAAATGTCAAACTCGAGGGCGTAACAGGGACTCGTTATATGTATCACGAGCCTTGTCATAACCCGATGAAATTGCAAGAATCAGGTAAGACCATCAATAGTTTGATTACGACATCTGACAATGTGAAAATCGAAAAGAATGATCGTTGCTGCGGTGAGTCTGGTACTTTTGCTGTAGGGCGTCCTGATATCTCGACTCAGGTGCGTTTCCGTAAAGAAGAAGAAATGAATAAGGGCGCAGATAAATTGCGTCAAGATGGCTTCACTGGAGACGTTAAGATTCTGACTTCCTGCCCATCCTGCTTGCAAGGGCTTTCACGCTACAACGACGATACCTCAACGCAAGCGGATTACATCGTGGTTGAAATGGCGCGTCATATTCTCGGTGAAAACTGGATGCCAGAATATGTGGCGAAGGCGAATAATGGCGGTATTGAACGAGTCTTGGTGTAATGATGACGCAAGTATGTGAACTCTGCACCGTCGATGGCGGTGAGGTCATCGTCAATACCACACAACTTCGTGTGGTGCTAATTGATGATGCGAATTACCCAGGTTTTTGTCGGGTGATTTGGAATGCCCATGCCAAGGAAATGACTGATCTCCCGATCAGCGATCGGTCCAGCTTGATGCAAGCGGTGTGCAAAGTGGAGCAGGCAGTACGTGATGTGATGCAGCCGCATAAAATCAATCTTGCGAGTTTGGGGAACATGGTGCCACACCTGCATTGGCACGTGATCCCGCGTTATCTTGATGATGCGCATTTCCCTAACCCGATCTGGGCGAACGCTGACAGATCTTCACTAGACATAGACGCAAAACGTGCTTTGCTGCCCACATTGCGTGCGCAGATTCAGAGTATGTTTGCGATCTGATATTTTCTGATAATTTGATGAGCCAACTACCTCCACCAATTACCAAAACTGTCCAAGCAAGCTCGATTAACGCGCGAACGGTATCACGCTGCTTAGAGATTGGTTTCGATGACGGTGCAAATTTTACGATTCCATTTGAATTGATGCGCGTGTATTCGCCATCTGCTGAAGTGCGCGGGCACGGCGAAGGCCAAGAAGTTTTACAAGTTGGCAAACGTTTAGTGAGTGTGACAGGGATCGAGCCTGTTGGTCATTACGCGATTAAATTGTTATTCACAGATGCCCATGACACCGGCATTTTCACTTGGGCCTATCTGTATTGGCTGGGACAATATCAAGACCAATTATGGGCCGACTACTTAGCCCGTTTGCAGGCTGCTGGATATCAGGGTGAAAGCGGACGCGACGCTGAACAACCTGTCATTGGCAAGTCATCCTGCGGTAGCAGGTAATATCTACGTTAACAAATCCAAAAAATTACCGCAGAAATTTTGCGGAAAATCACCTTTGAGCGGGCGCGAAATCGCGATTCCGCTCTATAATCCCGCCTGAATCAAGAAATTGCCGTTTTGGATGTTGAGCGCGCCGGTCTTTTGGTATATGAGTGCTTAACAAGAAAGCAAGGAAATCGCATGAGCGAACAATCTACGAGCAACGTAAATACAACTAGCACAACACACTTTGGTTACACCACAGTCGCGGAAGAAGAAAAGGTCCACAAAGTAGCCGAGGTCTTCCACTCTGTCGCAGCGAAATATGACGTCATGAACGATTTGATGTCGGCCGGTTTGCATCGTGTCTGGAAAGTTTTCACCATTGCGCAAGCGGGTGTGCGTCCGGGTTTCAAGGTGCTCGATATCGCGGGTGGTACCGGTGATTTGGCGAAGGAATTTGTCAAGCAAGCGGGTAAGAGTGGTGAGGTTTGGCATACCGATATCAATGAGTCGATGTTACGCGTCGGTCGTGATCGTCTATTGAATAAGGGCTTGATTACCCCAACCTTATTGTGTGACGCAGAAAAATTGCCGTTTCCGGACAACTATTTTGACCGTGTCAGTGTGGCCTTCGGTTTGCGCAATATGACGCACAAAGATCAAGCACTTAAAGAAATGCAGAGGGTGTTGAAACCAGGTGGGAAATTGTTGGTCTTGGAATTTTCGAAAGTACCTGAGGCATTGCAAAAACCCTACGATTTGTATTCGTTTAAGGTCTTGCCATGGTTAGGGCAAAAGATTGCGAATGACGCCGACAGCTATCGCTATTTGGCGGAATCAATCCGTATGCATCCCGACCAGGAAACACTCAAAGGGATGATGCAGGATGCTGGTTTAGAACGAGTAGAGTATTTTAATTTAACGGCTGGTGTGGCTGCTTTGCATACCGGTATTAAGGTTTAGAGGTTTGAGCTTTTGCGCGATGAATCGATTGCGTAGATCATTCGAATTTGGCATTTAATTTGGTTTTACAGGAGATATACATGAAACACATCTTGTTGAGTGTCGCTTTATTGTTTGGCGCCATGACTATGGTCGCTGCAGATGCGGATGCCCAACGTATGGGTAAACGCGGTTCTTTTGGCCGTCAATCGAATAATGTCACGCAGAAAGCACCAGCGGCGACACCGGGTGCTCCGGTCACCCCTGCTGCCGCAGCGAAACCAGGTACACCAAACGCAGCGGCACCAATTCCACCGAAAAAACCAGGTTTGCCTTGGAAAGGCATTATTGGTGGCTTGATCGGTGGTGCGCTTTTAGCGAGTTTGTTCTCGTCTCTCGGTATGGGTGGCGCATTGGCTAGTGCCTTGGGTTCAATCTTTACGTTTGCCTTGATCGGTCTCGCGATTTTCTTCGTGTATCGTTTATTCACCAGAAAGAAAAATGCGGGCGCACCGTCCATGTTTAATGCGCAAGGCCAACAGCCAGCCTATGCAGGCATGCCGAATCACGATGATTCAGCACAGCGTTTTGATCAACAGACGCAGGCACAACCACAGGCCTTTACTCCAGCATCAGTGAGTACTGCAAACCTGAATCAAGCGCCTCAAGCTTTTACACCGGCTTCCGTCAGCACCGCAAACTTGAATGAAGTTCCTGCAAATCAGGCTACATGGCAAATTCCTGCTGATTTCGATGTCGCTGGCTTCTTGCGTCATGCCAAATCGAATTACATTCGTTTGCAGGCAGCCTGGGATCGCGGAGACATCAACGATATTCGCGAATTTACTTCACCAGAAATGTTCGCGGAAATGAAATTGGAATTGCAAGATCGCGGTGCTGCTAAGAATGAAACTGACGTGGTCACTTTGGATGCAGAGTTGCTCGGCGTCGAAACCCAAGCCTATGATTACTTAGCGAGCGTGAAATTCACCGGCACGATTAAAGAGGGTGGTGCAGCAAACGCTGAGCCTTTCGCTGAGGTATGGAATTTGGCGAAACCAATCAATGGTCAGTCTGGTTGGGTCTTGGCGGGTATTCAACAACTCAATTAAGTCAATTGAGCATTAACCCCAGCTCGTGGCGGCGTTTCTTCGATGAAAATTTGTCTTGAAACAAGCTTGATTTGAACGGAGATTCAGCGAAATCGGGGTTTGCTGTTAAACTGAGAACCGCGCATACATCATGCGCGGTTTTTTTATTTGAGCCTCATGATTTCTACTTCTTTCGCCCTCTTCGTCAACCATTTATTGGCCAAAGAGCCTTGGGCACGCGAACGCCTGCAAAAGCATGCCAATAAACTCGTTTGCATTGATCTCGATCTTATCCAGTTGCGCGTACGGATTGCCGCTGATGGCTTGTTACAAGCGGCAGATACGCAAACCGATGCGAGTGATGTCCGTTTGCGCATTCAACCTGCGGATTTGCCCTTGATCGCTCAAGATCCGAAGAAAGCCGTCTCCTATGTCAAAATTGAGGGGGATGCCGACTTAGCCAATGTGATCTCAGGTTTGAGCCAAGATTTACGTTGGGAAATCGAAGAAGATTTGGCCCAGATGTTTGGTGATATTACAGCAACTCGAATGGTCGCAGGCGGACAGGCTATGCTCAGCCATTTTCAACGTACGCAGCAGAGTTTCAAGGAAAATTTTGCCGAATATTTCATAGAGGAGAATCCAATGCTGGTGCGGCCACAGGCCTTGCAGGCTTTTGCCAGTCAAGTAGTTAAAACCCGTGACGATGTGGAACGCATGATGAAAAGAATCGAACGTTTGGAAAAGATGAAAGTGCAGAAATGATTTTAAATTCCCTACGTTTATTCAAGATTGTTCGTATCGTATTGCAATATGGCATTGATGAAATCGCGATGTCAGGATTGCGTGTCCCTCGCACCGCCAAATTTATTCAAACCATTTTGTTCTGGCGTGATCTTTCTGCCCCACGGGGGGAGCGCTTGCGCCGAGCGTTGGAAGAATTAGGTCCTATCTTTGTTAAGTTTGGTCAAGTCTTGTCGACCCGTCGCGATCTGATGCCGCCAGATGTGGCAGATGAACTCGCGCTCTTACAGGATCGTGTGCCTTCGTTTGACCCCGATTTAGCGGTTGCGCAAATTACCAAGTCTCTTGGCGCACATCCCGATCAATTGTTTGCTAGTTTTGAACGGATTCCTGTCGCTTCCGCATCGATTGCGCAAGTTCACTTTGCCACGCTCAAAGATGGCCGTGAGGCGGCTGTTAAGGTGTTACGTCCTGGGATGAAAGATACGATTGACCGCGACGTCGCTTTGATGAAAATCGCCGCAGGTTGGTTGGAGTTTCTGTGGGCTGACGGTAAACGTCTCAAGGCCAAAGAGGTGGTGGGCGAGTTCGACAAGTACCTGCATGATGAACTCGATCTCATGCGCGAGGCAGCGAATGGCAGCCAATTGCGTCGTAATTTTGCTGACTCAGATTTGTTGATTGTACCGGAGATGTACTGGGATTATTGTTCCCCCTCAGTGATTGTGATGGAGCGTATGCGCGGCATCCCCATTTCGCAAACGGATAAGTTGAAAGAGGCGGGGGTCGATCTCGGTAAGCTTTCCCGCGATGGCGTCACGATCTTCTTTACGCAGATTTTCCGAGATGGATTCTTTCATGCTGATATGCATCCGGGGAATATTTTGGTATCGACAGACCCTGCGACTCTAGGGCGTTATATCGCCTTGGATTTTGGTATTGTTGGGACACTCAATGATTACGATAAAGATTACTTGTCCCAGAATTTTCTTGCGTTTTTCCGTCGCGATTATAAACGCGTTGCAGAAGCGCATATTGAATCAGGATGGGCGCCCAAAGAGACACGAGTCGATGAATTAGAAGCAGCGGTTCGCGCCTGTTGTGAGCCTATCTTTGATCGACCTTTGAAAGATATTTCGTTCGGCCAAGTGCTTTTGCGCTTGTTCCAGACTTCGCGTCGTTTTAACGTTGAAGTTCAGCCGCAATTGGTTTTATTGCAGAAGACTTTATTGAATATTGAAGGCCTAGGCCGACAACTCGATCCCGATCTCGATTTGTGGAAAACCGCTAAACCATACCTGGAGCGTTGGATGAGCGAGCAAGTGGGGTGGCGCGGGTTGATCGACAAACTTCGCGCTGAAGCGCCACGTTATAGTCACATCTTTCCGCAGTTACCACGATTGGCGCACCAAGCTTTAGCCCGAGCTGCCGAAGGCAGCCAACAAGATCAGCTACTGGCGACTTTGCTAGCTGAGCAGAAATCGACGAACCGTCTCTTGCGTGCGATCTTGACGATTGCGATTGGCGTTGCAGTGGCGGGCTTGGCTTATTTAGCTTATTTGAAGTATCCATGGCATTGATCACTGCATTTACTGTGGAATAAATTTTGGCTTTATCGAAGATGGAATTTGCTACAAGAAATCCGCTAGACGCTGAATTTTGGGATGAAAGATTTGGCAAAGGTTTTACACCGTGGAATCGTGGCGCGGTTCCACAAAACCTGCAGCACTATGTACAAACTTTGACCGCTAATCTCCAAGCGCCGAGTCCAGTATGTTTAATCCCGGGTTGCGGTCATGCCTACGAACTTGATTTCTTGATTAAGTCAGGCTGGCAAGTGAGCGCGATCGATTTTTCCTCGGCCGCGGTGGCGACTGCACAAGCCTTGTTCCCTAATCATACAAACGCCATTGTGCAAGCTGACTTTTTCGACTATCGCCCAGCAAGCGGTTTGAATTGTATTTATGAGCGAGCATTCTTCTGCGCATTGCCAGCGGAGAGAAGAGCATCTGTGGTGCGGCGCTGGGCAGAGTTATTGCCAAGAGATGGACTTATTTTTGGATTCTTTTTTGTCGACGAAGATGCAAGTAAACGTCCCAAAGGGCCGCCGTTTCGCATTAGTAGTGCTCAATTATCAGCTTTGATGGAGGAACAGTTTGAGCGTATTGAGGACGCCGAGGTGAGTGACTCTTTAGCTGTCTTTGAGGGGAAAGAACGATGGCAAATTTGGCGACGTCGTTGAGGACGGGCTCGAAAAACTAGATGAGCATCGGTTTCGTCTACAAGTAAAGAAAGCGCAGAAGAGGAATCTTCTGCGCTTTCTTGTTTGCGCTTCGCGATTACCAAATACTGATACGTTTACTTGGTTCTACATACATCTTATCGCCAGGCTGAACTTTGAAAGCTTCGTAAAATGCCGGCAGATTTGTTAATGGACCATTGGCGCGGAACATCGCTGGTGAGTGTGGATCAGTTGCAATCAAGCGGATTGTTTCTTTGTCGCGTGCTTTACCACGCCATACTTGAGCCCAGCCCAAGAATACGCGTTGGTTGCCAGTGAATCCATCGATTACAGCAGGCTCTTTGCCATTCAAAGAGATTTGATAAGCCTTGAACGCGATAGCTAAGCCTGAATTGTCACCGATGTTTTCACCTAAGGTTAATTTGCCATTGACTTTATAACCTTCAAGCGGGCTGTAGGCGTTGTATTGTTCTACCATAGCATCGGTCAATTTTTTAAAATTGGCTTTATCTTCGGCAGTCCACCAGTCACGCAAATTGCCATCGCCATCGGATTGGCTACCTGAATCATCAAAACCATGGCCGATTTCATGGCCAATCACGGCACCGATACCACCATAATTGACCGCATCGTCGGCATCAGGATTGAAGAATGGTGGGCGCAAGATGGCAGCAGGGAAGACGATTTCGTTTTGGCGTGGGCTGTAGTAAGCGTTCACAGTTTGTGGACTCATGCCCCATTCACTGCGGTCAACCGGTTTGCCTAGGCGATCGATCATGCGTTGATAATTGAAGGCGCGGGTCGCTCGTACGTTGGCGATCAAATCATCGCGCGTGATCTTGAGTTTGCTATAGTCGCGCCATTTATCTGGATAGCCAATTTTTGGCGTGAATTTGGCTAGTTTTGCCAATGCCTCTTTTTTGGTTTCTGCCCCCATCCAAGGTAAAGTTTCAATACTTTGTTTGTAAGCGAGCAGCAGATTATTCACCAGCTCCTGCATGCGAGCTTTGCTTGAAGCGGGGAAGTGTTTTTCAACAAAAAGTTGACCTAAAGCTTCAGACAAGCTTTCTTCAACGCGTGCAACACCGCGTTTCCAGCGTGGTTGATTTTCAGGAATGCCGCGCAAAGTCACACTGGAGAAGTTGAAGTCTTGGTCAACGAAGCGCTTGCTCAAGAGCGGTGCATAAGCATTGAGCACGCGCCATTTAAAATAGGTTTGCCAGACATCCAAAGGCGTGTCGTCAATTAACTTAGACATACTGCTCAGATAACTTGGTTGACGAACGATCACATAATCAACTTTACCGCCGGTACCATTCGCAGCGAAATAGGCTTTCCAGTCAAAGTTGCCAAGCAATTCACTGAGTTTGGCGATCTCAACTTTGTTGTAGGTTTTTACTGGATTCCGATTTTCGACATTACTCCATTGAATCTTGGCGATCTCGGTTTCTAGAGCGAGAATCGCTGTTGCACCTTGAGCGGGGTTTTTGATTCCTCCCATGCTCAGCATTTTTTCTAGGTGAACGAGATAGGCTTCGCGCACCGCTTTAAACTTGGCGTCATCAAGTTTGAGGTAGTATTCACGATCAGGCAGGCTCAAGCCACCTTGGCCAACTGAAACCGCATACTTAGATGAATCTTTCGCATCTTGGGTTACGCCTGCACCAATTGGCATGCCTACACCGATACGCGCCATATGCGCCATCGCTAGCGGTAATTGAGACTTATCTTTTAGCTTGTCGATAAAAGTGAACTCCGACTTCAAAGGGCGAATATCGGCAGCTTCGATCTTCGCTTCATTCATGAAGCTGCTGTACATGTCGGCGATTTTTTGTTGATTGCTTCCTGCTTTAAGATCTTTGCGGCTCGCCAAATCTTGGATGATGTCGCGACTCTGGTTGAGTGCTAATTCAGCAAGTGCATCAAACGAACCTGTACGGCCTTTATCCGCGGGGATTTCAGCTGTATCTAACCATTTTCCAGCGGTGTAGCGGAAGAAATCATCTTGCGGACGAACATTGTTATCGATCCATTGGAGCTCGATGCCAGAACTTAAAGATTTGTTGATGTTCTTGTTGTCTGTCGCTTTCTGAGTTTGCGCGGAATTGTCAGCAGCGCTGGCTATGGCCGGAGCAGCGCTGGCTGCGATAAATAGACCTGAGATGATCAGGCTGAGGGTGTTTCTTACGAATGCTGGTCGCATAGTGTCCTCTTTCACGTAGTTGGTTTTTTAATTTAGATAACTGATGCACGATAGTGCCGATAGCTTTCGAGCCGTATCGATAGAACGATCCGCTTAACGACATTCAAAACGATAGCGGAAAAAGAAAAGTGACAGCGGAGGTCTAGTCGATCCTTTTTTCGCATCAAGAATAAGACCATGGCTTGCATTACTAGTTCCAGAAATAGTCTGGCGGTTGAGAAAGTTTCTGAAATGTTTTGGGCATAAAAAAAGACCTCAAGTTTCCTTGAGGTCTTTCTTGTACAACTTAAATTCAACAACTTAGATGTTCAATTTTTAAACTTCAAAAATTAGAACTTCAAGTTGCCCACTACGTAGAACTGACGACCCAATGGATCTGTGTAGCGACCATCGTAACCCAATTGGTTACCGCCACCAGCATTACGTTGTGAGAATGGTGGATCTTGGTTGAAAATGTTTTTGATACCGCCAGTGATAGTCAGGTTCTTAGACACATTAACTTTAGATTGGAAGTCGAATGTGTAGTAAGCCTTCACTGTGCGTGTCAAATCAACGTTGTCACCAGCAGAACCATCTGCATTGCGGATCGCTGTAGAACCGTCATCAGCTGTGATCACTTGATCTTTGTAGCTTGAGTGGTAACCCAAAGTCAAAGAGTGAGTGTAACGATCAGATGGTTTCCAGATTGCGGACAAACGGGAAATCACGCGGAAAGTTACGCTGTTGTATTTGTCGAAACGACCAACAGATTTTTCAACTTTATCACCAGCGATGCCAGACTCAGAGTCGGCTTTCAACATGTAAGTACCTGTCCAGTTGAAAGTCACTTTACCCATGGACGTAGCCATACGGTAGGAGTGATCCCAATCCACACCTTGGTATTGAGAAGAAGCCAAGTTGAATGGTGTCAAAGTAGCAGCCAATACGTTGCCACCTACGATTGGATCGTAGTAAGCAGAGAACAAGTTAGCGTATTTCGCTGGGTTCAAGAACACTTCAGATTGAGACAAAGTAGCGATCTGATCTTTCAACTTCACGTTCCACATGTCGAAACCAACAGAAACGCTTGGTACTGGTTCAACACGGAAACCAACAGACCATTGTGTGGATTTTTCTGGTTTCAATGCTGTAGAGCCAGTTGTAGAGTTACCACCTGTCAACAAATTGTATTCTGCAGTGCCGTTACACAAAGGCAGCAATGGGCCAGATTTGATTGGGCATGGGAAGAAGTTCGAAGAACCACCGTTCACGATTGGCAAAGTAATCGCAGACATTGTAGGCGCTTTGAAGCCTGTACCATAGGAACCACGAATCAATGCTGTGTCAGTTGGACGGAAAGCAGCAGAAATTTTGTATGTACCAGAGCTTGCTTTTTCACCTTGCGTTGCAGGTGCGCGCAAATTGCCTTGGTCATCAAAATTCATCGCGTTCTTCACTGCGTCATAGCTGTCATAACGTGCAGCAGCTGTTACTTCCAAGTTATTTTGAACTGGCATGAACAATTCGGCAAAACCACCAAAGCTGTTACGCTTACTGTCGATTGGCAATGCACCAGTGCCGCCACCCACGTTTGTGTCTGTCCAGCCTGGTTGTTGCTTGTTAGGACCTTGAGCGATTTGGGATGGATTATCCACATATTTTTGTGTCATCGCATCTACGCCCAAACCTAAGCTTGCGTTACCACCAGCCAACTTGAAGATTTCGCGAGAAGCACGCAAATTAATAACGTCGATAGAAGATTTGGATACGTCCAAAACTTGTTTCAACACTGCTGGTGCCAATGCTGCTTTAGATGCAGCTGTTGGCACTGCAAATGGGTTCCATGTACCAGCTTTGATCAACGCTGCTAATTTTTCGCCAGATGTGTAGCCAGCTACTGCATTGTCGATTGCTTTGTTTTCAGAGTAAACATAAGAAGCTGTGTAGTCCCAGCCCAATGCATTACCTTCGAAACCTGTTGCCAAGTGTTTGGATTCTGTTGCCCAACCATCAGTACGGCCGCCAGCGTCAACCAAACGCAAAGTCATTTGAGCTGAAGTTACTTTTGTTGGATCCAAGCCCAATTTTACGTATGCAGGAACAACAGAGTTTTTCCACAATGCGCTGTTGATATCCACTGTCAGTGGTTGTGCTGGAGGTGCGAAACGCGCTGTGCTTGTGAACTTAGTCGCCATACCTTCAGCGAAGAATTTCAAGTTGTCGTTGATGTTCACATTAGCAGAACCGAATAAGCTGTCACGCTTCAATTCAGGCAACAATTGTACAGTTGCTGCATAGTCGAAGAAGCAACGGTTACCAGCGGCAAACGTGTTTGTTGCTGGGCAAGCACCATTGTTCAAGATTTTGTATGGGTTGAAGCTGACGTTCGCGCCATCGCTGCGACGAACGTTGACGTTCGCTGGAATGGAGTTACTAGAGTACATAGTCATTACGTACCCTTTGCCGCCTTCGTTGAACGCTGTCACACCACCGTTTTTGGAGAATGCGCGGTCAGAAGCGTTCAACTCAGCTTGCTCGTCGTGGCTGTATGCCAACAAGACGTTGTAACCGTCTGTATTCAAATCACCAAAACCTTTGGAGATTGCGAAGTTAGTTGTTTTGCCTTTTGAAGACTGTTGTGGCGTGCTGTATGTGAATTCGATGTTGAAGTCTTTTTGATTTTTCTTCAATACGAAGTTAACCACACCGGCAATCGCGTCAGAGCCGTACAATGCAGAAGCACCGTCAGTCAAAATTTCTACGCGTTCAACAGCAGACAAAGGAATGTTTGCCAAGTTGACTGTCGCACCAGTTGAGAATGGAGCGATACGACGGCCATTCAACAAGACCAATGTGTAGCCGTCACCGATACCGTGGATAGATGCAGTTTGTGTACCACCGCCGCCACCGTTAATGGATGTGGAAGATGTCACGAAACCTTGCATAGAAGGCAAAGTTGCGATCAAATCAGCTGCTGTAGTTGCGCCAGTTTGTTCGATTTGTGATTTAGACAAAGTTTGAACAGGCAATTGACCTTCTACAGCGATACGCTTAATAGAAGAACCTGTAATTTCGATACGTTGTGGTGCTGCATCTTGTGCGAACGCAGGTTGTGCGATTGCGCCCATACCCATCACGACGCCGCTTGCAAACATCAGGCGCACTGATCGGGATAAGATTTTTTCTACCATGTTGACTTCCTCCAGTGATTTAACAACAAAATTAGCTTTTAAAAAATTTCTTGTATTTTCTTAAAAACATATCCGGAAATGAATTTCCTTGTGGGAACCAGAACTTCGATGTCTGCGATTTCCCGCGACCTTGAACTTTTGGAAAAATATCGAAGCGTGGCTTCAAATTAACTTTCCAAAGGTGGGGATGTTGCGTGAAAAAGTGTTATCTAATTTGCCCTGAAAAAACATTCACCCCGAATGAGAACATTTGCGGCATTGCAGTGTCAAGCTAGCAAATGTTGTAAAAGTTTGAAAAACAACACTAAAAACATAGAACCACTTAAATGCCAGTTGGCGTATGGTCATGTCTAAAACAGAATTGTCATACAAGTAATTTTCGCGAGTAGGGGGGATTGTTTTTTTATTCGACAAATTCGGTCTTTATCGAAACATTATTCTATAAAAGAACAGTAAACCTTTCTTTTATTTGATCGAAATTGGATGACTTGGGCTGAATTTGCGGCATGTTGCGAGTGCGCAATTTTGTTGATTCAGTGAAATTTTTTCACGGGCAACTATTGAATGAAAAAAATAAATTTTTTAGGCTTTCTTGTTGCGTCATTTTTACAACAAAGTGCTATCTAAAAAGCCATATTCCATTCTTGCGTGGGATTGCATTTTTTAGGTTTGGCAGAGGAAATGTTGATGAAAATGCTCAGCCAAGAAGCCTGTGGTGCGCGACCATGTCAGCGTAAATTTTCAAGCGTTCGACCACAAGAAAATTTCTTCAAGGAAGTAAAAGTGATGGTTTTATTGCAATGCACAAGAAGTGTGCCGAAGACTACTCTGTGGATCCTTGGCGCACTCTCGTGTTTTCTTCATTTCACAATTCGGTTCGAATCGAAAATAGTTCAGGGAAAAGTACTACGTCTAGCATTTTGCGCAGATAGCTAACGCCGGCAGTACCACCTGTGCCGGTCTTGAAGCCAATAATGCGTTCCACCGTTGTCACATGACGGAAGCGCCAAATCCGGAACGATGTTTCCATGTCAACTAGCTTTTCAGCTAATTCGTAGAAGGCCCAGTGTTGTTCTGGCGCCTGATAGACCTTTTGCCATGCCCGTTTCACCGAGTCATTCGAGGTGACCGTTTTGGTCCAGTCGAGTTGCAGCCGCTCGCTGTCAATGTCAAAGCCGTTGCGCGCCATGTACATGATGGCTTCATCGTAGATTGAGGGCGAGTGTAAGGCCGCGTTTAAGGTTTCGTGTATGTCTGTTTTGCTTTCATGAACCGACAAAAGATTGGCGTTTTTATTGCCTAGCAAGTATTCGAGTTCGCGATATTGGTGCGACTGGAACCCCGAAGAATTGCCGAGGTAAGGACGGATTGCGGTGTACTCACTCGGAGTCATGGTCGCCAATACATCCCATGCATGCACCAACTGATCCATGATGCGGGCGACGCGAGAAAGCATTTTGAAAGCTGGCGGCAAATCACCGATGCGGATTTGCTGTCTCACTGCATGCAACTCATGAAGCATCAACTTGATCCAAAGCTCGCTGGTTTGGTGTTGGATGATGAACAGCATCTCGTTGTGGTTGGGTGATAGCGGATGTTGAGCACTCAAAATTTGCTGCAAGCCGAGATAGTCGCCATAGCTCATATCGTTGCTGAAGTCCATTTTGGCACCGTGCCAAGACATCGGACATTTTTTTTCCGTGTTCTCACCTTGGTTATTGTCTTGCTGCTGATGTTCGTTATTCATATCGATATCGTCCGAAATTCAAAAAAGTGTGGTTTAGTTCGCGATCTTGGGTCACAGCACTAGGTCACAGCATTGCGTTGTAGGTCGACTTGATAGGATTGCTGATCAAGGATATCGCGCAGAATTTCAACGGCATCCCATACGTCGACATAGCGCGTATAGAGCGGCGTAAAACCAAAGCGCATAATCTCTGGCTCACGATAGTCGCCAACAACACCACGTTCGATCAGTGCTTGCACTACCGCGTAGCCATGCGGGTGAGTGAAGCTGGCTTGGCTGCCGCGTTGAGCTTGCGTGCGTGGAGTTACGAGCGAGAGTGGATGATGGCCGCAGCGACTTTCTACTAATTGAATAAAAAGCTCAGTCAAGGCGAGTGATTTTTTTCGGATTTCCGACATGGATGTCTGCGCAAAAATCGATAGTCCACATTCGATCATTGCAAGTGAAACGATAGGCTGGGTTCCACAAAGGGCACGTCGTATACCTGCGGTCGCCTCGAAGCTCGGCGCCATCGCGAATGGTTTGGCATGTCCCCACCAACCGCTCAATGGGTGGTTGAAGTTGGCTTGATGGCGTTGCGGAACCCAAATGAATGCGGGTGCACCTGGGCCACCATTCAAATATTTGTAGCAGCAACCGACAGCGAAATCGGCCTGTGCAGCATTCAGATTCACTTCGACGGCACCAGCAGAATGTGCTAGATCCCAAATGCAAAGTGCACCTTGCTGATGCGCATGGGCTGTCACTGCTTGCATATCATGTAGGTAACCAGAGCGATAATTGACATGGGTGAGCATGACCAAGGCTGTGTCTTGATTGATCGCTTGGTTGAGTTCTTCTGGGCTGTCGATTAAGTGCAAACGATAGCCGCGGTCTAGCCAACGTGTTAGACCCTCGGCCATGTAAATGTCGGTCGGAAAATTGCTACGCTCGGTGACGATAGTACGCCGTGTTGGAGCTGTGCGTGCTTGGATGTCGAGTGCGGCGGCAATCGCTTTAAAGAGATTGATTGAAGTTGAATCTGTTACTACTACTTCATTCGCTTCCGCTCCAATGAGTGGTGCGAGTAAATTTCCTAAGCGAGAAGGTAGATCAAACCAGCCAGCTTTATTCCAACTTTTGATTAGATCGGTTCCCCATTCTTGTTGAATCACCTCTTGCGCACGCTGAAGCGCAGCCTTGGGTTGTGCGCCGAGAGAGTTACCGTCGAGGTAAATCATGCCTTCAGGTAGCGCGAATTGTTCACGTAATGGACCTAGATTGTCTTGTTGGTCGAGTGTGATGCAGTCTTGTCGTGTCATTGCTGTCATGGTCTTTATCTCGAAATCTTTAGGAGTTGGTTTTGTCGATCGAACGCTTGGTAAACCACAGAGCGACCGCTAGGTGGATTGGCGTTGTCATCGCCCAGAGGGGAGGTCTCGTAATTTCTTTTTTTTTGAAAGTATAAGGGAGACATTTTATGCGGTTTTTCTTGATGTGTTCTTGCAAATTAAAGTAAAGATTCGATTCAAAGTAGAATATTTTCGTTAGAATGGCAAAAAAAATGATGGAAAATTTTGTATGCAACTAGATCCTACTGATTTGAAAATATTGGCATTGCTGCAAGCTGATGGCCGCATTAGTAATCAGGACTTGGCTGAGAAGGTTTTTTTATCTGCCTCTTCTTGCTTGCGTCGAGTGCGTATGCTGGAAGAGAGTGGCGTTATTAGCCACTATCGCGCCGTACTCGATCCCAATGTAATTGGTTTGGAAGTCGATGCCTTTGTGCAGGTGACGATGCGTCGCGATGTCGAACATTGGCATGAAAATTTTTCAAAAGCGATTTTAAGTTGGCCTGAGGTGGTCGGTACTTACATTATTACCGGCGATGCCAATTATCTGCTGCGGGTGCGGGCACGAAATCTCAAGCATTATTCTTCATTTGTCTTAGAACGTCTTTACAAAACCACGGGTGTGCTCGACATACGCTCCAATATCGTGCTGCAGACTTTGAAAGATAGCACTGACATCGCTCCCCAGTTATTGCTGGATGCGCAATAAAGAACCTGCCTTTTACATCACCTCAGTGATTCATTGGGTTGGGGATCGTCTCATAAAATCCAATGACATTTGCTCAAAAACGACAGTTGCTCTGCGCAATTGTCGTACACTCTATTGCGCCATGGAAATAATGTAAATTATTCCTTTCCTTTCTCCTCGTTTGGTAATCCCCCCAGCAAATAATCGGACTTATAAGTAGAATTTTCTAAATTTGATTTTTAGAGGTTTTACATGAAGACATCCCGTTACACCGACAGCCAGATTATCGCAATCCTGAAGCAGGCAGAAGCTGGCTCTCCAATCCCAGAACTTTGTCGTGAACATG
>CANHZI010000016.1 GCA_947464955.1 Oxalobacteraceae bacterium | reverse complement strand
TCGTGATGGCTGAGGATGTGTTTGGGTGAAAAACCATGGCGTTGGAACAAATTATAGTAAGACCATGTGCCACTCGTGGTGTCGTTATTGAATTTGTCGACGCCATCTGCCTGATTAACTGCAGCTGCGGTAATGATTGCTACGCGCGGGCAAGGAGTGGTATTCCAATCGGTGCTGCAATTGGTCGTGCTATTGATGTTTGGCGTGCTCGTATTCTTGCCGGTTGCTTGACGCAAACCATTGACAAAAATTGCAGTGTTTGTCTGTGAAATCGCGCCACCGTTTAACCATACTTTACCTTTGACCACCGCAGTAACTGGCGGTGTGACTGGATCGCCGCCCGTGCTTCCGCCACCGGTATTGGTGCTTGGGTAGCTCACATTCAAGGTATATGCGCCCGTCCCAGAATAGTTCTTGATTCGAATGTAGTAGGTTCCTGCAGCGGGCGCATTGTAGCTGCCAGTTTCAGGATTGTTGCTAGTTGATTTGTAGGCGACATAGCTACCTGTCGCTGGATAGAGGTACCAGTCAAGATCGATACCGCTTGCATGGGAAAGACTAATACTAATGGTTCCAGCAGCGGCGACATCGATGCGGTACCAGTCGTAATCAGTGCTTGAGCTAATGGTGCCAGTGACAGCAGTGCCAGAGCATAAACCGGTGTTCGCAGTGGTGTCTGTATTGTTTGATTCAAGCTCTGCAGTGAGGCAAGCAGCAAAACTAACTTGAAAACAAAGCGATGCGAAAAGAGCTGTGACGCCCTTCATGAGAGTACGTGTATTCAATTTACAAACCTCCAAGTGATTAGTTGCGCAAACTTTTTCCTTGACTGATCTTGTGTGGATCTTTCTTGGTAGTCATAGGTAAAGCTTGCGTTAGCTAGATCGGTTTTGTCTGTGTATGAATTGAACATGCAAAAAAGTAATATTGCTAATGTTCAAATATTTACATCTTTATGATTTATGTAAACCGATTTACATGCAATATAAAACGAGCTTCAGAGAAATACAAAGTTTTTCTATGCTGTGTTGCGGAAATGTCGCCAACTCTCCTCAGTTCATTGCATTGCTAAAAAATGAAGGCCTGATTCTTGTGACATGAAAGCTTACTATTGCTGTGATCGATGGAAAATTGAGGAAAAGCCTGATTTCATAGCGCGGAACCGGGCTTTTGCCCTACAATCACGGTAACTGTAATGCTTGAAGACTATGACAAATTCCAATGAAGTTTATAAGCGTAGCCGTGCCCCCACGCCTGCGGTGCAATTGCCAAACAGACTAGTATTGTTATTGAGTGAGGCTCGATGGCTATTTTTTGCTGTTTGTTGCCTTTACTTGATTCTGATATTTGCGAGTTTTTCAAAACTAGATCCAGGCTGGTCACGCGCTATAGAGGTTGCCAAATTTCACAATATTGGCGGGCGTTTTGGCGCCTATATCGCTGATTTATCTTTCTTTATTTTTGGTTTTTCGGCATGGTGGTTTTGTATCGCCTTAGTTCGTTTTGTGTGGAATGATTATCGTCGTGTTGCCAAAAGTAAGTTGGGTCAACTTGACGATGAACCGGTACACCATTTAGAAAAAATTATTAAGCTAACGGGTTTTGGTTTGATCTTGTTTGGCTTCATGGGTTTGGAGTCATTGCGTTTATATAAGATGAATGTCGCTTTGCCAGGAGCACATGGCGGGATCTTGGGGGAATTGATTGGTAACCTAAGTTTTTCTGCTTTCGGGTTCACAGGTGCGACCTTACTATTACTGCTGCTAGTCGCCGTCGGTGTAAGTCTATATTTTCATTTGTCTTGGTGGCAGATCGCTGAAAATACAGGTACGGTGATCGAGAACGGTTTTGAATTTATCCGTAAAAAATATACTGATCGCGAAGATCGCCGCTTGGGTGAAACTGCCGCGGTGAAACGTGAAACGACCGTGGTGCAAGAGCGCGCCAAGATCGTTGAGGCGCCGCCGATTCGGATTGAGCCACAAGTCGTGGCAGTGCAAAAATCCGAACGCATTGAAAAAGAGCGTCAAACTTCCTTGTTCGATGATATTCCTGAGACGAATTTGCCTCCCTTATCTTTGCTTGATGATGCACCGGTCAGCCAAGAAACAGTCAGCATCGAAACCTTAGAGTTCACTAGCCGTTTGATTGAGAAAAAACTGTCCGACTTTGGCGTCGAAGTTAAAGTAATTGCGGCTTATCCAGGTCCAGTGATTACCCGCTATGAAATCGAACCTGCAACGGGCGTGAAGGGCAGTCAAATCGTAGGCCTCGCACGTGACCTTGCTCGTTCATTCGCCTTAACCTCGATTCGCGTGGTGGAAACTATTCCGGGTAAAAATTACATGGGCTTGGAGCTGCCTAATCCTAAGCGTCAGATCGTGCGTTTGACTGAGATCTTAAGTTCCAAAGTCTACAATGACAGTCATTCAAATCTAACGGTGGCCTTGGGTAAAGATATCGCGGGCCATGCGGTAGTCGCCGATTTAGCCAAGATGCCGCACTTACTGGTGGCAGGTACGACGGGTTCGGGTAAGTCCGTCGGTATTAACGCGACGATTTTGTCTTTGCTGTATAAGTCAGACCCGAACGATGTACGCATGATCTTGATCGATCCAAAGATGTTGGAAATGTCGGTCTACGAAGGTATTCCGCATCTGCTGGCGCCTGTGGTGACCGATATGCGTCAGGCAGGGCACGCCTTGAATTGGGCGGTCAACGAAATGGAACGCCGCTATAAGTTGATGTCGAAACTGGGTGTACGTAATCTCGCCGGCTATAACGCCAAAATTGCGGAAGCAGCGAAGCGCGAAGAACATATTCCTAATCCATTTAGCTTAACGCCCGATGCGCCAGAGCCCCTAGAAAAATTGCCGACCATCGTCATTATCATCGACGAGTTGGCAGATTTGATGATGGTTGTTGGTAAAAAAGTCGAAGAGCTTATCGCCCGTATCGCACAAAAAGCCCGTGCCGCTGGTTTGCATTTGATTCTGGCAACACAGCGTCCATCGGTCGATGTGATTACCGGTTTGATTAAGGCGAATATTCCAACGCGTATCGCCTTTCAAGTCAGTAGCAAGATCGATTCCCGTACGATTCTCGATCAAATGGGCGCTGAATCTTTGCTGGGGATGGGTGACATGCTGTATATGCCACCGGGCACAGGCTTGCCGGTGCGTGTACACGGTGCCTTCGTTTCCGATGATGAAGTCCATCGCGTGGTGAAGCATTTGAAAGAACAAGGTGAACCGAATTACATCGAAGGTATTCTTGAGGGTGGTGTCCTTGAAGAAGGTGCGGATGGCATGCCCGCTACGGAAGGTGGCGGTGAAGCCGATGCCTTGTATGATCAAGCGGTCGCCATCGTCTTGAAAAATCGTCGTGCTTCGATTTCTTTGGTGCAAAGGCATTTGCGAATTGGTTATAACCGTGCAGCACGTTTGCTCGAACAAATGGAAGCTAGTGGCGTGGTATCGACCATGCAATCGAACGGCAATCGAGAAATCTTAGTCCCTGCTGGTAATGCAGAGTAGACGCTTTAGCTTGTGTCGCGTTAGTGTTGGTAGGGATGGCGAGTTCGCCATGTCAAACAATGAATTTACATGAATGTTTATATGAATAAATTAGTCCCACTCTGGTCAGTGAAAACACTACTTGCTTCAGTAATAGTCTTAAGCAGCAGTCTTGCAAGTGCATCTGCCATTGAGCAATTTAAGTCTTTTGTTGTCAACACTAAAACGGCTAAAGGCACTTTCGTCCAAGTCCAGGTTAAGTTAGTCAATGGCAAGGTGCACCCGGGAAAAACTTCTTCCGGCATATTCAGGTTTTCGCGTCCAGGAAAATTCATTTGGAACTATGTCAAACCGTATGAGCAAAACTTGCAAGCCGATGGCGACAAGTTCTATATGTACGACAAAGATCTCAACCAAGTAACGATCAAAGTACTTGGCAATGCAATTGGATCTAGTCCTGCAGCGATTTTGTTCGGTAGCACGGACCTAGAGAAAAATTTCACTTTGAAAGATGCTGGTATCAATCAAGGCATAGAGTGGTTGGAAGCGACGCCAAAAGAGAAAGATACACAGTTTGAAGTGATACGCATAGGTATGAAAGATGGACTGCCGATCGCGATGGAATTGCGCGACACCTTTGGTCAGATTTCGACTTTGAATTTGAATAACTTCGAACGTAATCCTAATTTTGCTGCCAATGAATTTAAGTTTGTCATGCCAGCTGGCGCGGAAGTGTTGCGTCCATAATGTTTGGTCTAGAACAAACGAATTACCAACCTCTCGCTGAGCGTATGCGACCAGCGAGTATCGATGATGTAATCGGTCAGCAGCATTTGCTTGGGCCCGGTAAGCCATTACGTGTGGCCTTCGAATCGGGGGAGCCGCATTCGATGCTATTGTGGGGGCCGCCAGGCGTGGGTAAGACCACGCTTGCGCGACTGATGGCGCAGGACTTTCATGCTGAATTTATTGCTTTATCTGCAGTGCTATCGGGTGTCAAAGATATTCGTGAGGCGGTTGAAAAGGCCGAGTTGATACGGGCTAGTTCTCAACGCAGAACGATTTTGTTTGTCGATGAAGTCCATCGTTTCAATAAGAGTCAACAAGATGCATTCTTGCCTCACGTCGAAAGCGGTTTGTTTACATTTATCGGTGCCACTACCGAGAATCCATCGTTTGAAGTCAATAGTGCTTTGCTTTCGCGTTCTGCGGTCTACGTGTTGAAATCCTTGACCGAGAGTGATCTCGAGCAAATGCTTGATCGCGCTTGTAGCCAAGAACTCGATGGCTTGCAATTCACTATTGAAGCTAAAGCGAGTTTGATTGCTAGCGCTGATGGTGATGGCCGCAAACTCTTGAATAATCTTGATATCGCGGCACGTGCTGCTGGTGTTAAAAAAACGCGCGAGGTGGATCCCGCACTTTTGGCCGAATGTCTTGGCGATGCTTTGCGTCGTTTCGACAAAGGTGGCGATGCATTTTATGATCAAATTTCAGCGATGCATAAATCGGTTCGTGGTTCGAATCCTGATGCTGCTCTGTATTGGTTGGTACGCATGCTCGACGGCGGCACCGATCCACGTTACCTCGCGCGCCGCATTATTCGCATGGCTAGCGAAGATATTGGTTTAGCCGATCCACGCGCTTTGCGCATCAGTCTTGATGCCGCTGAAACCTATGAACGTTTGGGCTCGCCAGAAGGAGAGTTAGCACTTGCAGAAGCCGTGGTGTATTTGGCTTGTGCCGCCAAGTCGAACGCAGTTTATATGGCTTACAAAGAAGCCCGCGCTTTTGTGGCCAAAGACAAATCACGAGTCGTACCTGAGCATTTACGAAATGCGCCGACTAAGCTGATGAAGGAACTTGGCTACGGTAAGCTCTATCGCTATGCGCACGACGAACCGAATGCTTATGCTGCTGGTGAAACCTATTTGCCTGAAGGCTTAGAAGGGCAAAGCTGGTATCAACCAGTGCCAAGAGGTTTAGAAATCAAGATTGCAGAAAAACTCGCGTATCTACGTCAACTCGATGACGATGTAGAGAAGCGCTAGAATAGGCACAACCCAAGTACTAGGCTTCTATCGAAACTCAAGGCTGGAACCACAATTCGTTGCGTTGTAATGGCAATGAATTGATATTTAAGTGGGGGTTGATGAGGCGAATAAGGGTTCTCTGTTTAAGATTCGTTTTTTCAATTGAGGCTTGATTGTACTTTAAGAAAAGTTTTTCAAAACTGCCGTTGGCGATGATCTTCTCGAAACCAATACGAAAATCTTCAGCCAACTGTGGCCGTCTAGGTGTGACGAAAAAATACACAGCTGCAGGGTAATGCAAGATGATGTTTTGATCTAAATGTAATCTATATTCTTGATGGCTCAAGAGTTCTCCATACACCTCGAATATTGAGCGTGGAAAATAATCAAAACGACCGGCTTGCAACATTCCAAACAAAGGCTCAAAGCTTGATGAGGTGGTAACGGGGAGTTTGTTTGCTCGCAAGATAGGGACATCCGGCCAATCCTGTTCTTGCCCTGCGGTGAACTTGCGCAAATCGTCAATTGATCGGATAGTGCTGAAGTCTGCTTTGTTTTTTTGAGTGATCAAAGCAACCCGCCAGCCAATTAATCCTTTATCGACAGGTATGCGAATTGGGAGGAGTTTCTTTTCCCTTTCGTCGGTCGTCATGGTGAGTATCATGTCGACTTCACCATGTTCATGCGTCATTTCATAAATCGCTCGACCTTGTAGCATTCGTGCCGTGGTAGGACTGTATGTATAGCGTCGAGGGGTATTTTGTAGAATCAGTTGAATTAATTCTAAGACGTATGCCTCATTTGGGTCAGCTTTGACATCAAGACGAGGAAATCGAATAGGAGAGGCTTCGCTAGCGCTGGCACAAGGGCTTAGAAGCACGAGAAAAATGCAGATTATTGCTTGTAAATGTCGAAATTTGCCCAAGTAAATCATCGTCTGCATCTCCTAAGCTTGTACTCGATTTTGTCATTACAGAGATACTAGGAATTAAGTATAACCCAAAACAAAAAAAGAGCGCCTACCCATCAAGGATGACGCTCTTGTAAAAATTGCTTCTTTAGATCTTACTTGAGCCAGCGAGGCTCAAGTGTTTTTCGATATGGATTAGATGTCGAAACTGATACCCTGTGCCAATGGCAAGGAGTGGCTGTAGTTGACTGTATTCGTGGAACGGCGCATATAGGCTTTCCAAGAATCTGAACCAGATTCACGACCGCCACCTGTGTCTTTTTCACCACCGAATGCACCACCGATTTCCGCGCCAGATGGGCCGATGTTGACGTTAGCGATACCGCAGTCACTACCAACATCAGACATGAACAATTCTGCTTCACGCATATCTGTTGTGAAGATACTAGAAGACAAACCTTGTGGCACTTCGTTATTCATGGTGATCGCTTGTTGCAAATCGGTGTAACGAACGATGTACATAATCGGCGCAAACACTTCGTGATGCATGTGTTCAGTTTGGCTTGGCATCTCAACGATAGAAGGACGAACATAGTAGCCACCTTCTGCGCCAGCAACTGTAACGCGCTCACCACCGAATACCTGGCCTTGATCCGCTTTCGCTGCTTCTAATGCTTTTTGCATGCCGTCGAATGCAGCTTGATCGACCAATGGCCCGATCAATGTCGTTTTTTCCAATGGATTGCCGATTGGCAGACCAGCGTAGATTTTCTTCAAGCGTGGCACCAAAGTGTCATAAATGCTGTCGTGCACGAACAAACGACGCAAAGTGGTGCAGCGCTGACCTGCTGTACCAACCGCAGAGAAAGTGATGGCGCGTACTGCCATTTCCAAATCTGCACTTGGTGCTACGATCATGGCGTTGTTGCCGCCTAATTCCAGAATCGTACGTGTCAAACGTTTAGCACAAACTTCAGCAACTTGACGACCCATACGTGTGCTGCCTGTTGCAGAAACTAAAGCAACGCGTTTGTCTTCGACCATTTGTGCGCCAGTTTCACGAGCACCAATGATCAATTCAGCCAAACCTGCTGGTGCATCGTTGCCAGTCAAATTAAAGCGGGCTACTGCTTTCATGAACAAAGCGTGAGTTGCCACTGCAGTTAATGGTGTTTTTTCAGATGGTTTCCATGTGACGGAATCGCCACAAACGAATGCCAATGCCGCATTCCATGCCCACACTGCGACTGGGAAGTTAAATGCAGAGATCACACCAACCACACCAACTGGATGCCATTGTTCCATCATGCGATGACCAGGACGTTCAGAGGCGATAGTCAGGCCGTACAATTGACGCGAGAGACCGACTGCGAAATCGCAGATGTCGATCATCTCTTGCACTTCGCCTAAACCTTCTTGCAAAATTTTGCCAGCTTCCAAAGTCACCAACTGACCCAATTCTGCTTTGTGTGTGCGTAATTCTTCGCCAAACAAACGGATCAGTTCGCCACGACGTGGAGCAGGTACTTTGCGCCATTGCAAAAATGCCGCGTGAGCACGATCGATTTTCGCTGTCACTTCTGCGGCAGTATCAGCGCGCAAAGTTGCCATGGTTTGACCATTGATAGGAGAAACGCTAGGAATGTCTTGACCTTGGTAGTCGGCCATATTGACGCCGAGGCTGGTGAGCAAGGTGTTTATATCTTTTGTCATAAGTGCTCCAATAAATTCTTATTTAATCTCAACCACTTGAATCACAGAGGCGCAGAGTGCAGAGAAGGTTGATTATCTCTGCTAACTCCGCGCCTCTGCGATGAAAACGAATTGTATTGATTACAGTGCGTAGTAGCGACCGAAGCGGTTAGCTGTGAAGTCTGCCAAAGTAGCTTGTTCCTGACGAACCATACCTTTTTGTGGCAATTTACCTTCAACAACCATATCGACCATCGCGCAAATACCAGACGCTGTTGTCAATTGTATCGCAGACAGCAATTGGCCGTTAACTTCTTGCGCGTAGATTTTCTTCGCATAGGATTCTTGTTCCAAGCGACCGTTACGTGTACCGATAACACTGACGAATACCAACACCACGTCTTGTTTAGTCATAGGAACAGAAGTTTCCAATACGTCTTTCAAGATTGGACGACGTTCCAATTTGCCCAATTCCAAATCGCGAATCAACATCTTAACGATGTCGCGGTGACCTGGGTAACGTACTGTTTTGTAGTTCAAGTTTTGTACTTTGCCTTGCAAAGATTCGCACAATGTACCCAAACCACCAGATGTGTTAAACGCTTCGTAATCGATACCGTCGAGTGAGAAGTGTTCCATTTCTTCCAATGGAGAAGTTTCACGCAATTGACCATCAACGATCGCTTCGCATGGGTTGCAGTATTCGTTGATTAAGCCGTCAGTACTCCATGTGAGGTTGTACTTCAATGCATTGTTTGGGAATGTTGGCAAAGCACCCACGCGCATGCTGACATCACGCAAAGTTTCGAATTTTTTCGCAACATCGTTAGCAACGATAGAGATGAAGCCTGGCGCCAAGCCGCATTGTGGAACGAATGCGCTATCTGCACCGTCAGCCAATTGTTTAACCACGCGTGTGCTTTCGACGTCTTCGGTCAAATCGAAGTAGTGGGAGCCAGCGGCTTTCGCTGCACCAGCGATAATTGGTGTCAAGAAGTATGGGCAAGCAGACAATGTGACTTTATGACCACGGATCAATTCAGTAACAACGGCTTTATCGCCCAAGTCAGCTTGTTTTGTTGTTACATTAGGAAAACCAGCCTGTGCCACATATTTCAAACGTTCTGGATCACGGTCAGCTACGGTGATTTCGTAATCGCCAGTGTGGGATAACAAGTTCAGGATTGCATCGCCGATTTTGCCAGCGCCGAGAAGAATGAGTTTAGTTGCCATGTTGGGTCTCCAATTGGATGGGGATTAAATCTAGGGTTTGGTTTTGTTGTCGAAACCGTTTTGTCTGCGTTTTCGAATGTAGAGAGTGTAGAGGCAATAATTGTCAGAAAATAGAGTGTAAATTATCGTCATATTGCGTCATAATGATGCAATATGACGAATCAATGAGATAAAGTGTTCAAATGAAGCCAGCGCTAGATGATATTGATAACAAAATTCTCGCCTTACTGATGGATAACGCCCGCATGCCGGTGACGACCATTGCTAAGCGAGTGGGGATTGCTCGAACAACGGTGATTGCCAGGATTAGTGCTCTGGAAAAGAGAGAAGTGATCGCTGGGTATGGCCTTAAGTTGAATCAAGCCATGTATCAGCCAGCAGTGCGTGCTTATGTTGGTCTCTCGATTGAGGCACGTTCAGTTGCAGGTTTAATTAAATTTTTGCAGCAATTGCCCGAGGTAGAAAGCCTGTGTGCGGTGAGTGGTGCAATTGACTATATGTTGACTCTACGCTGCGCAACGACCGAAGTGCTCGATAAATTGCTCGATCAAATCGGTGCTTTAGAAGGCGTCAGACAAACCTCAACCTCGATTATCTTGAGTAAGCGCATCGATCGTTCAGCGCTCTAAAAAAGAAAATGGCCTGTCGAATTCGCAGGCCATTTTTTCATATTCTGTATGACCTGCTCATCGAGCCTTAGGTCATGTACAACACACGATTAGTTATTTTCTTGTGTCTTCGTGTTGTTTGATTTTTTCTCGTCTGCAGACGATTTCTTTGGTGAGCCAGAGCTCTCAGTAAAGCGTGGTGATGTTTGCTGCATGATTTGCAGGTGCACTGAAGCTTTATCCATACCGCTGCGATCAATTTGTAAAGGCGCTTGAGCTTGGCCTTCTTGTGTGCAGTTTTCCTGGCACTGCACCTCTTTGTTCGACTGAGTTTGTGAAACGACGAATTCCTGGGCATAACTTGCACTTGCGATAGCAGAGAGTACTAAGCCGATAGAAATTGTTTTCATGTTCATAATGTCAAACTCCAAGTGAATGGCGATTAAGCGTAGTAGTGTAATTCAAAACGACAATCATTTGTCGAACTAATTGTCAGAAAAGTTAATAAATTGAAACGAAACTGTGGTATTCACTTTATTTTTGCAATTGACTTAAAAGTCGATTCTTTTTGGCCTTGTTCTATGCGCTTTAGTTACAGTATGAAACCCTGGTCTTTATACTGTTTGGCGTAAAGCTTTGTTAAATTGCACATTAGCTTGGAAACTTGATTCATTGGCTTTGTCGAATGCGATCTTCGCTTGTGGGCTAAGGCGCTTGGCAGAGATGATGACAGTTTGTACAGCGTGATTAGTTTGCTCTTGGTCGTAAGCTGCTTTCTGTTCAGTGCTCAAACGCTTTGCTGCAATTGTTACGGTTTGCACTGCTGAGTGTATTGTTGTGGCACTCGTTTTTGTTTCTGAAGCGGAAGATGTTGTTCCGATTGCGATGGAAATCGTTAAAGCGGAAATTAACGCAGCGCTGGTTTTTAGAGTTTTGTTCATGATAAGAGTCCTCAAGATCAGTTGTTTAGGTGTCTTTGCGATTTAAGCGCCGACGGTTTCTGTGTTTCGATGTCAGCACTTTAGCGAGGCTGAAGGCAAGCTGCCAGCCGTATGCGACGAAATGCGAAATCAAGGGAACCAATGCCTGAAAAACTCACGTGGAATGCAGTAAAGTCCTTGAATTAGGTTTGATCGTCGAATTTTGTACGATAAAACTATCGGTGGCTATCTCAGCCAAGTTTTACCGTAGTAGAGGTGAGTTAATCTTGAGATACTCATTAAGAGCATATTTTTTGCATTTCATCCTCCTGATCTGCGACTTGGTCGGATAGTGTAGAAAAATATGTTGGCTGTAACATATAGTGTGTCTGCCTTCAATAATTCATAAGGATTCAAAATGAAAACGTCGACTAGTCAATATTTGTATTCAGTCTTGCGCCAAGCATGGCAAGAGTTACGGGCTCTCGGTGCGAAAGCAGCACAAATGTTGATGCGTACACCTTTGCCAAAAATATTGGTATTGTGCATAGGGATCGCTTTGATCGTGACGATAGTGCCGCTGATCTTGACTCTCTTCGTGGCTTTTATGCTGATCAAACTTTTGTTGTTATTGGTGTTTGTGAATGTAGGTGGAACTAAGGCTCGCACGCAAGAATCTAGCAACCGCCATACCTATTCAACGAGTGATGTTGAAGATGTACAAGTCATTCGCGTAGAACAGATTGATTATCGTCGTGGCGATCGTCGTTGAGATGACTTACAGCGCTGCAAGAATAAAAAACCACACTATTAAGTGTGGTTTTTTTATGGATAACTAATCTGTTGATAGAGAAGGGATGTATCAATTTTGATTGATGCGATCAAAGCGGGGAATCGTATAAATCTCTTTCTGACGACCATCAATGTATCTCACTTTTTCGCCATCAAAAAACGCATCTTCTTCCAGCATGATACGTATGGTCTTTTTCCATTCAGGGATCATGCTAGTCGCATTTAGTTCAATCGAGTAAGCCGTGTTTTTGCGCAGTTGCTGTTCGCCAGTTCCCGGTACTCCACCTTGTTGATCCCACATCCCTAGCGCCGGCCCTGCTGCATGGCCATGGTACCCGATGGGATGTGAGTAGATACTTGGTACGATACCTTCTTTCTTCGCTTGTGCCAAAGCGTCTGCTAATACTTGGTTACCTGTTTTTCCATCCTTAAACTGCGTCGTTAAGATATCTTGCAAACGATTCCCTTGTGCGAATGCTGCTTTGATCGACGCAGGCACGCTGGTCTCTCCTGGTCGCAAAATGTAAGCGTGCTGCTGAATGTCCGTATTCAAACGAAGATAGGTAATCCCGATATCAACATGGATTAAGTCTCCAGGCAAAATGACATCAGTTTTTGGGCGGCTAGAAAAGCTGCGCTGTGCTTCATCATTGTTTGGATCTGCGCGTTGAATGTCGACAGTAGGGTGAAACCAAGTGTCGTAGCCGAGATCGCGAATTTTTTGGCGGAACCACCATACCACGTCTTCACTTGTCGTGATGCCCGGAACGATGAGCTTTTCCGAGAATCCTTCTTCAATAATTTGGTGAGTCGTTCGTACCAGTTGCGGATAAAACTGCATTTCTCTTGCTGTGCGTGTTTCGAGCCAACGAATAGCCAGTGGCTCTGCCGAAACCACTTTGTTCTTTAATTGCGTAGGTAGTTTGTTTTGGAATTCTTGATACTCGGTATGGTCAAGTCCATCTGCATGGGCGAAATGGGTTGAAGTGTTGATGCCGATTTTATTGGGTTGACGTTTTTGGATGAGATCGATTAGTGCGTCCCATTGGTCTGGAAATTTTTTGGTATCCCATGCCGCTTTGACGTTGTCACCAAAGTCATAGCGAGCCACTGCAAGTCTTTCTACTTTTTTGGTTTTGCTGTCTTGAAAAAAGACCAGAATGGTGCGCCGACGCGCATTCAGCCACTCAGCTGGGAGCATCGTCTTCAGCACAGGGTCTTCATTGTATTCGCGTGAAATAATCACCCACATGTCGATGCCCGTCTGCTCCATCATGTTGGGTAAGAGATGATCAAATCGTTCGGCGAGATTTTCATTAATCACACGCGCTTGCTCGCGCACACTCAGAATCTGCGCTTGTGCATGGCTATAGACAAGTGTGCTGCAAAGACTAAGTGCAAGTAGTATTTTCTTCATGAGAACCTTCGATTTATAGATGCTAGCGAAATGGGATCGGCAGGACACTTGGTAAACCAAACAAACTCCTGCACCTGGGGTATCAAATGATTAGATACGAGCAAGGCGTAAAAAGTTCGATTTCTTCTCAATTAGTCGCTTAGAGCGATTTTTGCTGCTTCTTCAGGGCTGAGACCATCATAGAATTGATCTGTTAAAAATTCGATTTCTTCTTCTATGTATTCTTGCGCTTGCGCTTGGGTCGCACCACCCTTAACTAAAAAGCCCTCTAGTTCGATACACCATTGAATGACCGCCATCGTTTCTTCATCGAGTTCTTGATTTTTCTTGGACATAGGGACTTCCTTTTTGATATTGTCTGGAATTTATGGCTTTGCTTGTGGCATTGGCCGAGCTTGCTGTCCCATTCTACAAGTTTCATTCTTGCTGAAGGTTGTTTTCAATGAAGTATCACTACCGGTTGTTGAATGTTTTTGCTGAGTCAAAGTTTGGTGGTAACCCCTTGTGTGTGTTCGAAAATGCTGAAGGTTTAGATGACGCCCAGATGCAAGCCATAGCCTTGCAATTTAATCTATCTGAAACAGTATTTTTGATGAAGTCGTCAATCGCACAAGCCAAAATGCGAATTTTTACGCCTAACACGGAGTTGCCTTTTGCAGGACATCCGACCTTGGGCGCGGCCCAGCTGGTTGCTGAACGCGCCAATGGCTTGCAAGAATTTTCCTTGGAGTGTGGTGCCGGCCTTGTTCAAGTCAAATTTGAGACAAACCGATGGACTTTAAGAGCACCGATTAATGCACCATGTTCACAATTGGTACGCACTACAGTTGAGTCAGTTGAGCGCATCGCGGCGATGCTAGGCATCGATGAAGCTGATTTATATAGCGAGCCGGTATGGGTCAATACGGGGAACGAACACCTGTTGATTCCGGTTCGGTCTACTGCCATGCTCGAGCGCGCGCGCATTGCAAATGATCGTTTAGCTTTATGGCCAGTGAGTCAAATGGGGCGTCAAAATGCCTATGTTTTTGCTTTTGATGGTGAAGAGCAATCTCAGCGAAGGGTAAAGGCACGTTATTGGTCAGCGAAATCTGGAAGCCTTGTCGAAGACCCCGCGACAGGTTCTGCAGCTGCTAACCTTGGAGCATGGTGGATTGCGCGAAACGGTGCTGTACCAAGTCATTTTGTGATCGAGCAAGGGCAAGAAATGCATAGGCCTTCTCGTTTGTATGTGCGTGTCGATTTGGATGCAAATCAAGTTCCTCGCATCGAGGTAGGTGGATCTGTCATCGAAATTGGATCTGGAGTGCTACACTTGTGAATTGGTGATCCTTAAGCATTTATTCCTTAAGCATTTATTCCTTAAACATTTATTCCTTAAGCATTTATTCTTTAAGCCCTGATGATATGAATCAAAAACGCCCTATGTTGAGCGTGGCGGAAGCGCTGCAAACCTTACTACAAGCGGCGCCGACCAAAGTCGAAACCGAATTGGTACCGACAATTTCGGCCAATGGACGTGTACTTGCCAGCACCCAGCATTCGAATTTGCATGTGCCACCGATGGACAATACCCAAATGGATGGGTATGCCGTACGCAGTGCTGACTGTGTAAGTGGTCAAGCATTGCTACCCGTGAGCCAAAGGATTCCTGCAGGCATAGTTGGAACCCAATTGGCGCCTGGTTCTGCCGCACGTATCTTCACCGGTGCATTTATACCTGCTGGTGCCGATGCCGTTGTAATGCAAGAGCAGACACAAATTGAAGAAATCAATGGGCAGACTTTTGTTCGAGTCTTACATCAACCGCAAGCAGGCGAGTGGATACGCCGACAAGGCGAAGATATACGCGTAGGTGCGGAAATTTTGCAGGCAGGTACGCGTTTACGAGCGCAAGAACTAGGCCTAGCTGCTTCGGTCGGATTGGCCGAGCTGCCGGTGACTAAACCTATCAGAGTCGCGGTATTCTTCACGGGCGATGAATTGACGATGCCCGGCCAGCCCCTGAAACCCGGTGCTATCTATAATTCGAATCGCTTTGTGTTGAATGCTCTTTTACAGAATTTACAATGTGTTGTGACAGACTATGGCATCGTGCCAGACAGTCTAGAGGCAACTCGCGATACCCTGCGTAAGGCGGCGCAAGAGCATGATCTGATCATTACCTCTGGCGGTGTTTCAGTCGGTGAAGAGGATCATATCCGGCCAGCTGTGGAAGCTGAGGGGCACATCAATATGTGGCAGATCGCGGTAAAACCGGGAAAACCCTTGGCCTTTGGTGAAGTTAAGCGCAGCGATGGGGAATCAGCTTTCTTCTTAGGACTACCAGGCAATCCAGTTTCAAGTTTTGTGACCTTCTTGCTTTTTGTCCGTCCTTTTATTTTGCGCTGCCAAGGTGTACAAGATGTGAGCCCACAATCAGTGATGATGCGAGCAGATTTTGATTGGCCGAAAACAGATCGACGCAATGAGTTTTTGCGTGCCAGGATTAATTCCGACGGTGGATTGGATCTCTTTCCAAATCAGAGTTCTGGCGTGTTGAGTTCTGCCGTGTGGGGCGATGGTTTAATCGATCTCGCCGCTGGAACAACCGTAAAAAAAGGTGATTGGGTTAAATTTTTAAGCTTTGACAGCTTAATGTATTGAGCGAAATGGATCTGCTGAAATAATGAAAGTTCATTTGAAATTTTTTGCTAGCGTGCGTGAACAATTGGGCATTTCTTCCGAGACGCTGCAGTTAGATGATGCAAGTATTAGCGCCTTTGGCGTGCGTCAACATTTGATTTCTCGCGATGCGAAATGGGCCGCTGCGCTATCTTATGAGAAGGTATTGCGGATGGCGATCAACCAAGAAATGATGCATCAAGACTGCATCTTGAAAGATGGCGACGAATTGGCATTTTTTCCACCAGTGACGGGCGGTTAACGTATGCATATTAGTGTTCAGACCGAAGACTTTGATGTATCGACAGAACTCAAGCGTTTGCAAGCTCAGAATTCTGCTATCGGCGCTGTTGTGAGCTTCGTCGGATTAGTGCGTGATCTGCTTGAACAGCCTAGTTTGATCGCGATGGAATTGGAGCATTATCCTGGGATGACTGATAAGTCTTTGCGTGCGATCGCTGAAGAAGCTACTCGCCGTTGGAATTTAATTGATAGTGTAATTATTCATCGTGTTGGACGCTTGTGCGTCATGGATCAAATTGTGTTGGTGGCGGCCGCAAGCGCGCATCGTGGGGAGGCCTTTGCTGCCTGCGAATTTATGATGGACTATTTGAAAACCGAAGCACCATTTTGGAAAAAAGAGAATAGCGTCAATGGTGATCGTTGGGTTGATGCTCGGGTGAGCGACGAAAATGCGCTTGCCAAATGGCGACTATAAGTAAGGGAGTCAGCAATGAATGCAATGGCAGTGTTGGCTGTAAGCGCAGGTGCCGCCCTCGGAGCATGTTTGCGTTGGATATTGAGTGCGTCTTTGAACGCCATACAACCTAACCTGCCACTAGGGACTTTGCTTGCAAATCTTGGTGGCGGCTATGCAATCGGCCTATGTGTCGGATTTTTTTCTGCTAACCCAGATCTGTCGCCTGAATTGCGTCTTTTTGTTGTGACAGGGTTTCTCGGTGGCTTAACGACTTTTTCAACGTTTTCTGCTGAGGCCATGAACTTGATTCAAAAGGGTGATTGGGCTTGGGCCTTTGCACATACAGCCGTGCATTTATTGGGTTCTATCCTATGCTGTTTCGCCGGTTTTGCGACTTGGCGCGCATTGCATTAACAGCATAAACTTTGAACTTACACGATTAGTTCTAATGCCGTGATAACTATAGAAGGGCAAATAATATGTCAGAAGAAAATACCTTGATGTTCCCAGCGATTGAACCTTACCGCCAAGGGATGTTACAGGTGGATGAACTTCATACTTTGTACTGGGAGGAGTGCGGTAATCCCGCAGGACAGCCGGTATTGTTCTTGCACGGCGGTCCAGGCGGGGGTACATCACCTACCCATCGTCGTTTCTTTGATCCTGCACATTACCGCATTGTCTTGTTTGACCAGCGTGGTGCTGGTAAGTCTAAGCCGCTTGGGGAATATCGAAACAATACCACCGCATTGTTGATCGAAGATATCGAGAAAATTCGTGAGATGCTCAACATCGATCAATGGTTGGTGTTTGGCGGCTCTTGGGGTTCGACTTTGGCATTGGCCTATGGTGAAGAGTTTCCTGATCGTTGTTTGGGTTTCGTTCTACGTGGAATTTTCTTGTGTACTAAGGCCGAAGTTGATTGGTTCCTTAATGGCATTAATCATTTTTATCCAGAAGTGCATCAACAATTCGCTGAGGCGATTCCACATTCTGAACGTGGCAATTTGCTACAAGCTTATGTAAAACGCTTATTCGACGAGGAGCCTGCTGTTTATAAAGAAGCGGCTCGCAACTGGAGTCGATATGAAGGTTCTTGTTTATTTCTGGAGCCACAGGCCCAAGCGATTGAGGATTTTGAATCGGATGAGGTGAGTCTCGGAATTGGCCGCTTGGAAGCGCACTACATGCTCAATGGCGCCTTCATGGACGAAGATCAGTTGATCAAGAACATTCACAAGATTCGACATCTACCTGCTGTCATCGTGCAAGGTCGTTATGATGTGATTTGTCCGCCACTTTCTGCCTATCGCTTGCATCAAGCTTGGCCGACAGCGCGTTTCCATATGATCAAAGATGCTGGGCATGCCGCAATGGAGCCAGGCATCGCAGCTGAGTTAGTACGTGCGACAGAGCAGTTCAAAGTACATCGGCGCTTCTTGTAGCCCTCCGAACGAAATCGTGTAATTTCGATTACACGATTTCTTGCTTTGCTTAGTTAAGCATATGCGCTGGAATTGACATCTCTTCGGATTTTGGCATGACCAGATCCAGCCCCCATCCCGAACGCTTCTCAAGATCGATTAAGAGCTTGCAGAAGCCATGCAGCAATTCACTATTAAGTTTGAGGTCGACCGTCTCACCACTTTCAGAGAAGAGTTGCATCCATAAAGGGGCATCTTTCTGCAAATGAAATTTAATAGTAGTGATCAAATAGGGCTTTTCACCATTTAATGCGGTCCGATTGTCGGCTTCATACTCTTGTCCAAAATTCCCACTCTCGGTGATGTTTTGCACCATTTCTTGGTGCTCCATATTTATCAGTTCTTCGCTAGCGAAAGCGGCTTCCGGCCGGTTCAAACGTAAGTGGGACTTAATGGCATCAAGGAAAACTGGCCAGAATCTTTCAAGTAAGCGACGTGTAAGAAAGAACTGAATTTCGGGTTTGGTTTCATCGGCCTCTGCTTTAGAAAGCCCAATTCGAACCAAGATGCGATCCTCGTTTGCTGAGTAGCTGAGATTTAATTGTTCTAAATGCATAAATAAGTTGATATAACGCAAATGTGGCGGTAAAAATGACCCGATATCGCTTGAAATCCGTCATTTTTACCTAATCTACTTCTCATCTAATAATTCAGAGAAGTAAGGGGGCAATATGCGTCTTGATAAATTAACGACAAAACTGCAGGAAGCTTTGGCGGATGCGCAAAGCCAAGCAGTCGGCAATGATAACCAATATATTGAACCAGTGCACGTGTTGCTGGCTTTGATGAACCAAGATGACGGCGGCGCTCGCGCTTTGTTGCAACGCGCTGGTGTTAACGTGAATGGCTTAGTTAGTGGTCTTAAAAGTGCATTAGAACGCCTGCCGAAAGTGACAGGCACCGATGGTCAGGTCCAAATTGGACGTGAGCTCGCTGGCTTGTTGAATCTGGCAGATAAAGAATCGCAAAAGCGAGGGGATCAGTTCCTCGCAAGTGAAATGTTATTGTTGGCCTTAGTAGACGATAAGTCAGAAGCTGGTAAGTTGGCGCGCGAGAATGGTTTGACCCGCAGTGCATTAGAAGCTGCAATTAAAGGTGTGCGTGGGGGTGCCAATGTGGATTCTGCCGATGCGGAAGGCCAACGTGAAGCATTGAAAAAATATACCTTGGATCTGACTGAGCGCGCACGATTGGGTAAGCTTGACCCAGTGATTGGTCGTGACGATGAAATTCGTCGTGCTATACAAGTTTTGCAACGTCGTAGCAAAAATAATCCGGTACTCATTGGTGAACCAGGTGTGGGTAAGACGGCCATCGTCGAAGGCTTAGCACAGCGTATTGTCAATGGCGAGGTGCCAGATAGCTTGAAGTCTAAACGGGTACTGTCACTCGATATGGCAGCATTGCTGGCAGGTGCGAAGTTTCGTGGCGAATTTGAAGAGCGTCTAAAGGCGGTGTTAAAAGAGATCGCGATGGATGAAGGTCAGACTATCGTTTTCATCGACGAGTTACATACTATGGTCGGAGCCGGCAAAGCCGAAGGCGCGATGGATGCTGGCAATATGTTGAAGCCAGCATTAGCGCGCGGTGAGTTGCATTGTGTTGGTGCCACGACTTTGGATGAGTATCGTAAGTACATCGAGAAAGACGCTGCTTTGGAGCGTCGCTTCCAAAAGATTATTGTCGATGAGCCTAGTGTGGAAGCGACGATTGCGATTCTCCGTGGCTTACAAGAGAAGTATGAAGTGCATCATGGCGTTGACATTACCGACCCTGCGATTGTCGCAGCTGCAGAGTTGTCACATCGCTATATCACTGATCGTTTCTTGCCCGATAAAGCGATTGATTTAATCGATGAAGCGGCTGCCAAAATCAAGATCGAAATCGATTCAAAGCCAGAAGTGATGGATAAGCTTGACCGTCGCTTGATTCAATTGAAGATCGAACGCGAAGCCGTCAAACGTGAAAAAGATGAAGGCTCGAAAAAGCGTTTATCTTTGATTGAAGAAGAGATTAAGAGCTTGTCGCGTGAGTACGCTGACCTCGAAGAAATTTGGAAGGCAGAGAAATCACAAGTACAAGGCACAACTCATATCAAGGAAGAGATCGAAAAGATACGCCTGCAAATGGACGATGCCAAGCGCAAGGGTGATTGGCAAACCATGTCGCAATTGCAGTATGGGCGTTTGCCAGAGTTGGAAGCACAATTAAAAGCCGCTGAGCTTCAAGCAGCGAAGAATGAAGCCGCGGACGGCAAAACTAAATTGTTGCGTACTCAGGTTGGTGCTGAAGAGATTGCTGAAATCGTGTCACGCGCTACTGGTATTCCTGTGTCGCGCATGATGCAGGGCGAACGCGACAAATTGCTGCAAATGGAAGATGCTTTGCATCAACGTGTGGTTGGTCAACATGAAGCAATTACTGCGGTTTCCGATGCTATCCGTCGTTCACGTGCAGGGCTTGGTGACCCGAATCGTCCGTATGGCTCTTTCTTGTTCTTGGGCCCTACCGGTGTCGGTAAGACAGAGCTGTGCAAAGCATTAGCGGGCTTCATGTTTGATACAGAAGAATCCTTAATTCGTATCGATATGAGTGAATTCATGGAGAAACATTCCGTCGCGCGTTTGATAGGCGCGCCACCTGGATATGTTGGCTATGAAGAAGGTGGTTATTTGACCGAAGCAGTGCGCCGCAAACCGTATAGCGTGATTTTGCTCGATGAAGTGGAAAAAGCCCATCATGATGTGTTTAACGTCTTGCTGCAAGTGCTTGATGATGGTCGTATGACTGATGGCCAAGGCCGTACTGTGGACTTCAAAAATACCGTGATCGTGATGACCTCGAATCTGGGCTCGCATCAAATCCAAGCGATGGAGGGTAGTGAACCTAGTGTGATCAAGATGGCGGTAATGGGGGAAGTGAAGTCACATTTCCGTCCTGAATTTATTAACCGTATCGATGAGATCGTGGTGTTCCACGCTTTGGATGCAAAGAATATTGGTGCGATCGCCAAGATCCAATTGCAAACGCTAGCCAAACGATTGGCGCAAATGGATATGGGCTTAGAAGTATCCGATGCGGCTTTGCTCAAGATTGCGGAGGCAGGCTTCGATCCTGTGTATGGTGCACGGCCTTTGAAACGAGCGATACAGCAAGAAATTGAGAACAGTCTGTCTAAACTCATCCTGCAAGGTAAGTTTGGTCCAAAAGACGTGATCATTGTGGACGTTGATGGCGCTGAACTCGTATTCAAGAAAGCAGCTTAAGTCGATTTGTTTGGCTTGATCAAACGCGCCGTGACTGAGGTTGCGGCGCGTTTTTCTTTTATGCCGATTCTGTGTATCATGAGTTTTCGTTCGTGATCAAGTAAGAGGTAGACATGTCGGTCTCAAAGCCATCATCGGTGCTCGTGCGTCCTAGTACGATGGAAGAAGTTCCAGGATTGAACCAGCTTATTCAAGAATCTGCTCGTGCCTTGAGTCGTGGTTTTTATTCGGATGTGGAGACCGAAGCGGCGATTCAGTACGTGTTCGGTGTTGATACCGCACTGGTCAAAGATGGGAGCTACTTCACTGCAACGATCGACGGCAAGTTGGCTGGCTGCGGAGGTTGGAGTCGCCGTCGCACCTTGTATGGTGGCGATCAAAGACCGATGGGTGGTGCAGAGTTTCTTAATCCAGCCCATGACGCAGCCAGAATTCGCGCTTTCTTTATTGCGCCCGATGCCGCCAGACGTGGTGTGGGTACTGCAGTGTTTAATGCTTGTAAAGCGGCCGCTAGAGAACAAGGTTTTCGAAGTTTGGAATTAATGGCGACCTTGCCGGGCGTGCCGTTTTATCAGGTACTTGGATTTCAAAAAATAGAAGACGTCGCCGATACCTTACCTAATGGCGTGACGATACGATTTGAACGTATGCGTTTAGAATTGGAATAGTTGATCGATGCGTAGCGTCAACGAGTATCTCGATGAGTATAGTGATGCAATAAAAAATCGGACAGCGTTAATCGACTGTCCGTTTTTTCTTAGCTGTTAAATACACTGCAGCGTATTAATCTAGCTTCGCTGCATGCTCACGTGTAGCGTGGAATACGATGTCAGGCCAACGCTCTTGGGTTAATCGTAAATTAACCCCTGAGCTCGCCAAGTAAGCCAGATTACCTGCGGCATCATAGGCTAGGTTGCCGCCAGCGCTAGAGCGCTCGAAATCTGCCAACATTTTCTTGTCTTCACAAGTCACCCAGCGGGCACTACTAATGCTAGTGCCCTCAAATACTGCATCGACGCCGTATTCATTTTTGAGACGGCTGGCGACCACTTCAAACTGCAAGACACCGACCGCACCGAGGATGAGATCACTACTGACCACAGGCTTAAACACCTGCACTGCACCTTCTTCACCCAATTGTTGCAAACCTTTTTGCAGCTGCTTGGTCTTTAATGGATTGAGAATGCGCGCAATACGGAAAAAATCTGGCGCGAAGTAGGGGATGCCGGTGAACTGCAAGAGTTCGCCTTCTGAAAAACTATCGCCGATTTGCATGTTGCCGTGATTTGGCAAACCAATGATGTCACCTGCGTAAGCTTCTTCCACTTGTTCGCGAGAAGAAGCCATGAACGTGACTACCGAAGAGACTTTAATATCACGATTAATGCGCAAATGTTTCAGCTTCATGCCGCGTTCGAAACGGCCAGAGCATACGCGCAAGAAGGCGATACGGTCGCGGTGTGCAGGGTCCATATTCGCTTGAATCTTAAACACGAAACCGGAGAAGGGCGCCTCGTTTGGTTCAACTGCACGCACTGTCGCATCACGACCGCGCGGTGCTGGAGCCCAGTCTAGCAGGGCATTCAAAATTTCACGGACACCGAAATTGTTAATTGCGGAGCCAAAGAAAACAGGGGTTTGCGTACCTGCTAATACAGCGTCCAAATCAAATGGATGTGAGGCGCCGTGTACCAATTCAACTTCCATTTTTAATTGTTCGATTTCGAGCGGGAAGAGTTCTGCAAGACGTGGGTTATCGATCCCTTTGATCACTTCGAATTCTTGATCGGCGCGTTCACTACCTGGTGTGAACAACATGATCTCGTCTTTGAGAATGTGATACACACCGCGGAAAGTCTTACCCATACCAATCGGCCAGGTGACTGGCGCGCATTGGATTTTCAATACGGATTCGAGTTCGTCCAAAAGCTCCAATGGGTCGCGTGTTTCGCGGTCCATTTTGTTGACGAAAGTAATGATGGGCGTATTGCGCATGCGGCAGACATTGAGCAACTTGATGGTTTGCTCTTCCACACCTTTAGCAGCATCGATCACCATCAATGCCGAGTCAACCGCAGTTAACACACGATAGGTATCTTCCGAGAAATCTTGGTGACCTGGTGTATCGAGCAAATTGACGACGTGATCGCGGTATTCAAACTGCATCACCGAAGATGCAACCGAGATACCACGTTGCTTCTCAATCTCCATCCAGTCGGAAGTAGCATGGCGACCGCTCTTGCGTGCTTTGACAGTGCCTGCCAATTGAATCGCACCTGAGAACATCAAGAGTTTCTCAGTGAGCGTCGTTTTACCCGCATCCGGATGGGAAATAATGCCGAAGGTGCGACGACGGGCGACTTCTTTGCGAATCAGATCGGTCGAGACTTTCTTGACTTGGACTGACTCTAAGTCGTCTTGTTGTTCGGGATTTTGGGTAAGATCGTTCATGGCAGGACTTGCAATAAATTGGAGAATAACCCGTCATTCTAACACGGGAGGGGCATGCTCCAAAATCCACTAGGGGGCGACAAATCAAGGCCGAGAAAATTAGCGCTCTTGGCAGGGGCTGATGAAGAGGTGGTGCCGCGCTTTACGATAGGCAGATCCAATATATGTTGGTGGCATAAAAGCAATTTTTCGAGGCGAGGTGAAAAGTTGTGCTAACGACAATTTACGGTGAACGTAAGTCGACTTTAAGTTTCGATTTGCCTAACCAATAGCCATAAACGTTTGTACCAGAAGTTTTCAACTGGAACTTGGCTTGCTCTTGTCCATCTTCATTTCTCTCAATGAGCTCAAACATCCCATTCTGTCCGCTACCAAATAAACTGATGGCTTTTCGATATTTGTCATAGAAATAAATCGCGGAGACGGTATCTTTAGTATCTGCTTGTATCACCATAGTGATGGCATTGTTGCCGAGTTTTCCGCGTAAGACTTGGCTGATGACAGTATTCTCTTGAGTTAGCTTTTCTTCGAATAAAATGGCTTGACCATATTTACTGAGATGGGGGCGTAGACTGTCGTAACTGATGTTGACGCTTACTTCACCGACATCATCGAGGGCACGTGAAGCGTGATTGCTGCAGCGACTACTGAAGATCATTAGCTCTTGATCGAGGAGCTTGTATCGCAAGTAGGTAAGGGCTTCAACCGATGCCGTGCTGTTTAGACTTGCTTGGCTATCGTTTAGGCATTGCGTATTCAAGGCGATTCGATCTTCGATGTCAGCGATCTCATCTTGCTGTGATTTTGCTCTTTTCGACGAGAGACTCTTGCGCTTAAGTTTGAGTTGTTGCAATTGCTCACGATACTGACGTATTTTCTCCGCCTTCAAGCGTCGCATGATTTCTTGTACACCCGATTTGTTGACTAATTCCGAAAGAACGATGTAGCGGCCACTCTGCGCTTCAAAGTTGTAAAAATAGTTGGACGCTTCGCAATAGGCGCCGCAATACTCAGTATCGAAATCGACTGTAATGACTTTTTGATCGAGGCGGCTCACGGTGAAACTTTGATTTTCAATGCCAGTCACGCTCGTGCCATCGGCATCACCAAAGAAAGGCTTCCACCTTGTCGGCGCCAGCATCTCGAGCTGCCCGATGAAGAGCTTGTCATTGATGTAGCTCGCAACATCTGTTTTTGAGGAACTGAAAAAAGGCATGGCGATATCGCTCGTCACGATATCGCCGCGTGTTGACTTTCCTTTGAATTGCATTGATTGATAGCTGATATCTTGCGCCAAGGTTTGAGCGCATATGCTGATCAACACTGAGGTAACAATAATCCAACGCATTCGGTAAAAACGGATATTTAACAGGGAGAACAAACCGGAACGAGAGAGAGCAAACATAGCGAATCAATACAACAGATACGAAAGCAGGAACAAGCTGTATGGCTAACAGCTAACGCGGCGAACATCGGTATGCCTGCTCGCCGCATTCGGTTTTAGCGCTAGAATTCAACAACTGAGCGTATCGATTCTCCACTCTTCATTAAGTCGAAGCCTTCGTTGATACGCTCCAATGGTAACTTGTGCGTGATCAAGTCATCGATATTGAGTTTACCTTCCATGTACCAATCAACGATTTTTGGCACATCGGTACGACCGCGTGCACCGCCGAAGGCAGAACCTTTCCAGACCCTGCCAGTGACTAATTGGAATGGGCGCGTACTAATCTCTTGACCAGCGGCTGCGACGCCAATAATGATCGATTGTCCCCAACCTTTATGACAGCATTCCAAAGCTTGACGCATGGTCGTCGTATTGCCTATGCATTCGAAACTATAGTCGGCGCCGCCATCTGTTAAGCCGATGATGGCATCCACCACATTGCTGACTTCTTTGGGATTGATGAAGTCTGTCATACCGAATTTGCGCGCCATGCTTTCGCGTGCTGGGTTGATGTCGACGCCAATGATTTTGTTGGCACCGACCATACGAGCAGCTTGAATGACGTTTAAACCAATACCGCCCAGTCCAAACACCACTACGTTAGCACCGGCTTCGACCTTTGCTGTAAACAAAACGGCGCCAACGCCGGTAGTGACGCCACAACCGATGTAGCACACTTTATCGAATGGCGCGTCTTCACGAATCTTGGCGAGGGCGATTTCCGGAACCACGATGTAGTTCGAAAAAGTGGAGGTACCCATATAGTGGAACAGAGGCTTACCGTCCAAAGAAAAACGGCTGGTAGCATCTGGCATCAAACCGCGGCCTTGGGTGCTGCGGATGGCCTGACATAAGTTTGTTTTCTGTGAGAGACAAAATTTGCATTCACGGCATTCTGGTGTGTAGAGTGGAATGACGTGGTCATCTTTCTTGAGTGACTTTACACCTGGCCCGACATCTACCACGATGCCCGCACCTTCGTGTCCCAAAATGGCAGGGAAGATGCCTTCGGGATCTGCGCCAGAGAGCGTGTAGTAATCGGTGTGGCAAATACCAGTCGCCTTAATTTCCACCAAAACCTCGCCTGCCTTTGGCCCTTGCAAGTCAACTTCTTCGATTGTTAATGGTTTTCCTGCTTGCCAAGCAACGGCTGCTTTGGTTTTCATGTGGAGTCTCCCTGAGCATTTATTTGTTGGTATGGTGATTTGTGTTGGAATCACGGTGTGCCGCTATTGTAAAGCTTTCAATCAAAATGCGTGTGTGCCGCATTCAGGCTAAAATTGGGGTTTCTCTGATTTGTGGTATTTCCTGATATGTCGCTGCTCATTCGTCGCTTTTTCGCTTTGGTGTTGTCCGCCCTGTTGATTTTGCCTTCTCCTGTGTGGGCTTGGGGCGCCGACGGACATGAAATCGTTGGGGCAATGGCAGAGCGCTTGCTGCAAAATTCTCGCGCGGCGCAACGCGTGAAGCAGATACTTAGTGGCCGGTCGATGGCGCAAGTGGCAGGTTGGGCAGACTGTCTTAAGAATATTAATCCTGAACTGCAGTTCGAATACACTAACCCTGGCCGTTATGTGGATTGTAAAACCTTTGAAAACCCAGAAGATATTGCGGTTTTAGCTGCATTTGTGAAGCAAAACCATGACAGTTGTTTTGCGACATCCAAATCACGTGAGAGTTGCCATAAACATTATCACTACACTGATCTCAGTCTATCGCAGACAGCATACCAAACAGGTGAGTTCGGTAGTGCCGCTGAAGACATCGTGCAAGCTTTAGCAGCATCGATTGCCTATTTGCGTGGTGAAACGGTACCTGCGCCATTCCATTTCTCAAGCGAGCGAGAGGCTTTGTACATGTTGATCCACTTGGTGGGCGATTTGCATCAGCCCTTACACGTCGCTGGCGTGTATTTAGATGCGGATGGACAGGTGGTCGATCCTTTGTCTACATTTTTGAGCACAGGTGGCGTCGTGCCAGCGATTTCAGGTACACAGGGTGGGAATGCGCTCCAATTTGAGCAAACAAATTTGCATTCCTTTTGGGACAAAGTTAGTCCTAGCCTAAAAGAACAATTATTGAACCAGATTCAACAGCAGCCACATTCGGCTTTGCCAAGTCTGAGCCCTGAGCAACTCCGCTTGGCACCTCAAACTTGGGCCAACGAGTCCTTAATTGATGCGCGGAAAGCTTTTGAGGGCCTGAGCTTCGGTAAAAAGACAAATACAGCGCGTGGTGATCGCTGGAATGTTGAACTACCGTTAAAATATCGTGAACGCGTCGAGCAGATGCAGCAAGTAGAAATCAGTAAGGCAGGATATCGCTTGGCGGTACTGCTCAATTCGATTTATCCATGAACCGAAACTTAGGTTCATTTACTTGTAAGTCCTCGATTTTTTTTCGATTTGGTTTTGAGTGTATTTTTAGTTTAATTTTGTTGTTATATCAGGAGCGTTTATGGCTGTTTCTCCCTTTAGCAGGATAGGACAAGGAATTAAGTTCTTATGGAATGCGGTCGACAGTAGTCGTCGCTTTGTGATGAACTTTATTTTTCTCCTGATTGTGATTTTCATTGTCAGCAGTATGTTTTCTTCGAATAAAATCAAGGTCGAAGAGAAAACTGCCTTGGTTATTAATTTTAAGGGCGACCTTGTTGAACAACATCCAGGTAGTGCGAGCGATGCCTTTTTGGCCGAACTACAAGGCGACTCGAAAAAATCGACGCAATTACGTGATGTGTTGACAGTATTAGAAGCCGCTAGCAAAGATCCGAAAATCACTAGCGCGGTGCTGATGCTCGATAATATGCAAGGTGCCGGTCTGCCGATGTTGCGTGAAGTCGCCGCAGCGATTGATCGCTTCAAGGCTAGCGGCAAAAAAGTGATTGCTTGGGGCACTAACTACGATCAACGGCAGTACTTTTTGGCGGCGCATGCGAATGAAGTGTATTTGCATCCTATGGGTACGGTGATGTTGACCGGTTTTGGTCGTTACCGTAACTACTACCATGATGCTTTGGAAAAAATCGGCATTACGGTTAATGTCCTGAAAGTAGGTACCTTCAAGAGTTTTGCTGAGCCATACATAGCGAATGGCCCATCACAAGCGGCTTCTGAAGCTGAGGCTTTCTTGTATAACGCGATGTGGAAAATTTATACCGACGACGTTGAGAAAGCACGCAAAATGCCAGCGGGCGCGGTAATGGAAAATATCAACAAGCTGCCAGAAATGTTAAAGGCTGCTAACGGCAGTGTGGCGCAGTTCGCTGTGGATGCAAAATTAGTTGATGGCTTAAAAACACGTGATGACCTGCGCCAGATGATGTTGGCAATGGGCGCGAAAGATGAACATTCTAAGAGCTTTAAACAAATTGCTTTCGATGAATATTTAGAAAACCAACGTAAGTTTGAATTTGGTCCAGCGGTCGGTGTGATCATCGCCGAAGGTGAAATTAGTGATGGCAATGCGCCTGCAGGTGCGATTGGTGGTTTGTCGACATCGAACTTGATTCGTAAAGCACGTGAAGACGATCAAATTAAAGCCATCGTGTTACGTGTCGATTCGCCAGGTGGTAGCGCGTTTGCGTCAGAATTGATTCGTCAGGAATTAGAGCTGACTCAAAAAGCGGGTAAGCCAGTCATTATTTCTATGGGTAATCTGGCGGCATCAGGTGGATATTGGGTTTCAATGTCGTCGGACGAAGTGATTGCAGATCAAGCGACGATTACCGGCTCTATCGGTGTGTTCGCAATCTTCCCGACTGCAGATCGCGTGATGGATAAGATCGGTGTACACACTGCGGGTACCACGACAACTTGGATGGCAGATTCGTTCAATCCTTTGCGTCCTTTGAACCCACGTTTCGCAGAAGTGATACAGTTGGGTATCAACAATACTTACAGTCAGTTCATTACCAAAACAGCGGCTGCACGTAAAACCACGCCAGAAAAAATTGATGCGGTAGCTCAAGGACGTGTATGGACAGGTGAGCAAGCGAAGGAGCGTGGCTTGGTCGATCGTTTAGGTAGCTACCAAGACGCATTGAAGTCTGCGGCTGTGCGTGCCAAATTGGGCGATGGATATCGTGTTGCGTATATTGAGCGTGAACCATCAAAATTTGAACGTTTGTTTAGCGCTTTCGGTGATTCCGCTGCGCAAGTAGTGAGCCAACAGTTTAAGGTTGCAGTAACACCAACGGGCGTACCGCCTGCGGCAGCGGCTGACATGGTCAAGGAATTGAGCTGGTTAGCGGATATGCGTAAGGATAACAAAGGCTATATGGTGATGGCGCACTGCATGTGCGGCCCACAATAAACTTTTGGACTTACGAAAAATAGACGCTGGCGTTGTTGCTTTCGGCTCGCCGTGCAGAAGCACTGTCTTCGCCTCGGCGCCTAGCCAGCGCAATTTTGCGTAAGTCCGGTATAAGGGAACGAGAAAAATAGACGCTGGCGTTGTTGCTTTCGGCTCGCCGTGCAATTGCACTGCCTTCGCCTCGGCGCCTAGCCAGCGCAATTTTGCGTAAGTCCGATATAAGGGAACGAGAAAAACAGACGCTGGCGTTGTTGTGTTCGCCTCGCCGTGCAGAAGCACTGTCTTCGGCTCCACGCCTAGCCAGCGCAATTTTGGGTAAGTCCGGTATTAGGGAACGAGAAAAAAAGACGCTGGCGTTGTCGTGTTCGCCTCGTCGCGCAAGTGCACTGTCTTCGCCTCCACGCCTAGTCAGCGGAATTTTGGGTAAATCAGTAGTCTAGGAATTGAAATTCTTCACCAACAAAAAAGCAGCCCGTGGGCTGCTTTTTTGTTGGCGTGATTAGAGTCGATTAATCACGTTTTGCACTATTGAAATAACGCTGCATCACTGCTTCATTGATCCCCAATGCGTTATTCGATGACACTGGCTTCAATGGCGTTAATTGCGGCGGATTGCTGACGAACGGCGTAATGCCAAAGTTCTTATGAATCTCACTTGGGTACATCAAGAAGCCGCGAGTAATGACAACTGAGGCTTTGCGCACATCTTCGATATTCTTGGTCGGGTCGCCATCGACCAAAATGATATCCGCCAGTTTGCCGACTTTAATGGCGCCACGGTCTGCTTCGGTACGAGTGTAGATCGCGCCGTTTTTGGTCGCTACTTGTAATGCTTGTGCTGGTGTCAATCCAGCTTTGACCAGCATCGCTAATTCAGAATGCAAAGTAAAGCCTGCCAATTCATCTGTACCTGCGACGATAGGCACACCTTCTTTATACAAACGACCAACAAATTCCACCATTTTTGCGTATGACTTCTCATGCTGCTTTAATGCCGCATCGTCTTCGATCTTCATCGTGCCAACCGAGAAACCGCGGCTGACATCGGGTGGCATATGGCTGGCAATGGTCGCGAACGGTTCATTGATATCACCATCTTTTTGCTTCAAGAATGCGAAAGTCGCGAGTGTAGGATCGAGCGCAATTTTCTTGTCTTTAAGTGTTTTTACAAAATTTTTGACTGCTTTTGAATTGAAGTCGATGTCGGCGGTTTTCTTCGCAGGTAAGTTAAAACGATCAAGGGTGCGGGTATCCGTCTCTGGCGTAGCGAGGAAGTTCAACATAATTTGATTGATGTGTTGAATTTCATCGTAGCCAGCGTCGATTGCTTCAAATGCACGTAGGCCAACAGGAATATGACCAGAAACACGCATACCGCGAGAGTGGGCGTAGGCGACGGTTTCTTTCAAAATCTCTTTAGGGAAAGAGTTATAGATCTTGAGTTGAGGATAACCATGTTGCGCATACCAATCGATGGCATTCTTAGCACCGGCGAGATCTTTGATCACGAAGCCATTGTTGGCGGAAAATGGACTTTCACCTTCAAGGAAGCCAGCAGGAACAATTTGTGGGCTAAGTAACTTGCCTTCGGCAACTTCATCGATGATCAACTGCACTTGGGCGTTCTCATTGCCGAGATCACGCACAGTCGTTACACCTGCGGCGATATTGAGACCACCATCCCAGCGACCGACATGGCCATGCATATCAAACAAACCCGGCAGCATGATGCGACCTGCAGCATCGATTTCTGCATTTGCACCACGCACGGGAGAACCTGCTGGCAGAATGGCAGAGATGCGACCACGTAGTACGTAGACGTCAGACAGTGCACCGACCGTCGCTTTCTCGCTATCGAAAATACGTGCGTTCTTGATGACAGTCAAACCTTGGAGAGGGTGCTGCAGTTTCTTCGCCCAATCGTTAAGCACTTTCGCTTCGGCAGATTTCTGTAGTTCGGCCATCGCCTCTGCATTCTTTTCCCAGCCTTCTTCAATTGCTTTCATGTAACCGGGAACGATCACGCCGAATAGACGTGGTTTGTCGCCTGTTGTCGCCCACATGAAGCTAGGCGATAGGCCGATGCCGGTCTGTGCCAGCAACTGGATTTTTTGTTTCTTATCACCGTTACTGACTTCGAGTTCGGCAATTTTAGTTTGTGACAGCGTACCCGTTGGCAGCAATGGCAGTTGATTGTTTGGAGAAGCTGCTAAAGCACCGATGGAGATCGAGCCGATTTCAAATGAACTATTGAGTGGAATATACAAAGCAGAGCCGTCGACCTGCTTACTACCTTTTTCTGACGTCGACTGCCATTGCGCTTGTTTGCCATCACGGCGGAAACTTTCATTGATGGGCGCGCCGAATGTGGAAGTTCCAGTGACTTTGAATTCTGAAACCAGACCATCGCTACCGAGACGGATTTCTTCTTTCAATTCTGGGCCGCGTCCATTGTCTTTGAAAACGAAACTCACTTTGGTCAAGCCTGAGTCGTCACGTTGCACGACATGTTCGCCTGCTTGCTTTCCGTTTTCTAAAAATATGAGAAATTTCGTGGTTTGCGTATCGGCGAGCGCCGACATCGAATATAAAGAAAAGATGCTAGCGGCGATAATGGTTTTGACGATTTTCATTGAGGGGCTCCAACAATAAAAGGATTAATTAGAAAAACTCAGCATTGAAGAATACAGGGCGGAAGCGCGTTCAGCATCTTATTTCAGACTAGACGCAATTTTAGGTGATGAAATGACAATTTAGGTGCATGAACGGTGTAGGCAAGCGTCTTTTTGGTGCTCTAGATTGTATTGAGTATCTTGATCACCACTTTTTTTATTTGCATCGCTTGTGTGATCGCTCGACAAGGTCGATGCAATTCACCAGGGTAGAATACGGCATACATTCGCGGTGTCAAATGCAACTTCGTCTCATACTCTTGTGGTGCGACAAAAGCGATATCTCGTTCGCGGAGAAAATCTTGGGTAGGAACGAGTTCTGGCTTGCTAGGCAAGTAGCCTATCAGCTCTTCACCGTCGAGCAGGCATTGCACGTCGATATGGCGTTGATGAAACTCGGGGAAGCCAGTGTTCCAATCCTGCGTGATGGGGTCTTGTACCAAGGCGAACATCACACCTTCTTCTATTTCGTAACGCCCAGGCGCTTTGTCGCGATAATCGGTAAGGCGTAAATGATCAACCGCCTTTTGGATTTCGGGTGGTAATCGGTGATCCGGATGATCGAGGTGAGCCAGTATCATGGAAAATGGGGAAGATGTTAGATCGAGATGCTGATTATGGCAGAACTTCGTATTTGGCTACAGTAATTGCCGAAATCAACAACGCAGACCTTTCTAGCAAGACGGGCATCGGTTAGACTTAAATGATCTGGCATAGGAATGAGAATTGGTTCGATGCCCTATTTTCAATTGAATAGACTAAACCCCATGCTGACTGCAATCATTCTTGTCTTTGTTATGACATATCTGGCGATCGCGCTAGAACATCCGATTAAGATCCATAAGTCAGCCACGGCCTTGATTGGCGCCGGCCTTCTGTGGACGATTTACGCCGTGTCTTCGAACTCGTCGGAAGCGGTCGGCAAAGAGTTGGGCGAGTCTTTAATGGCGACCGCGCAAATCGTGTTTTTCTTGATGGGTGCGATGGCTATTGTAGAAGTCGTTGATGCGCACAACGGTTTCGAGGTCATTACTTCAAAAATCAAGACGAATAAATTATCTTCGTTGATGTGGCTGGTTGGATTTGTGACTTTCTTTTTGAGCGCTATATTGGACAATCTCACTACCACTATCGTCATGATTTCTTTGATGCGCAAATTGCTCGCGGATAAAGAAGAACGCATGCTATTCGCTGGTTTAATCGTGATAGCTGCCAATGCTGGCGGAGCCTGGACGCCGATTGGTGATGTCACGACTACGATGTTGTGGATTGGCGGACAAATCACGGCCATCAACATCATGCAGACGGTATTTCTCCCTAGTTTGATTAGTCTTTTGATTCCACTGCTGGTGATGACCTTGATGGTGAGGGGAAGGCCTGTGGTATTGCCAATAGAACCCAAAGAGGATCTCTCATTTCATGCTGCGTTTGAACGTAATACGATGTTCTGTTTAGGGCTGGCGATTTTGATCTGTGTTCCGCTATTCAAGACGCTTACTCATTTGCCCCCATTCATGGGCATCCTGTTTGGACTCGGCATTTTGTGGATGGTCGGTGATTTGCTGCACAAGGAAAAAGACGAGGCACACAAAGAGCGTTTGACTTTGGTTAGTGCTTTAACGCGTATCGATATGGCCTCGATTATTTTCTTTATTGGGATTTTGTTAGCGGTCGCCGTGTTGGAGCACACCCATTTGTTGGCGAATCTAGCGACGGGCTTAGAGCGAACTGTTGGCAGACAAGATGTGATTGTGATCTTGATAGGATTGGCCAGTGCCGTGGTCGACAATGTTCCACTGGTTGCGGCATCGATGGGCATGTACAACTTGGCGCAGTATCCAGTCGATAGTTTTTTGTGGGAGTTTTTGGCTTATTGTGCAGGAACCGGCGGTTCGATTTTGATCATCGGATCAGCTTCAGGCGTTGCTGCAATGGGCTTAGAAAAAATAAGTTTTACGTGGTATCTACGTAAAATTAGTGTTTTGGCTTTGCTTGGGTATTTCGCAGGAGCAGCGGTCTATATGCTGCAATATCAGATTACACATTAAGCCGAGCGAGTTAGCCCGCCAACAGAGCCAATAGAGCGCAGGTGCTCTGTTATTTTTTTTCAGCCGGATCTGGAAGTAAACAAGCGTCGACGATTTGCAAATCGTTGTCTTTGGCGAAGCTTAAAACAAAGTGATAAGCCAATGGCTCGATTTCACGAAGCGCCTCATTCACCACGACTGAGCGTACGCCATTGAGAAGAATAGGGCGGACGTAGGGCGAATATTGTAGATGGGCATTTCGCCCGCCTTCAGGACGAAAACACGACATCGCTCCACACAGGCGTTCTGCCCAGTCACTCGGACGGAACTGTTTGCCATCGCTGGTCAAGCCTTGAATGAAGAATTCACGCTTAGCCGCTGGTTGATTGACTGAAGAATCTGTCATGGGATTCGTGCTTGCTGTCCAAGTATGAAGAGGTTGTCGAAACTTGCTAAGTGCAATTGGTTCCTCACTACATGTGAGCTTATCTAGGCATCGCAACCGCGCTTATGACGTAGTTGATGTGCTTCATAAAGTCATGTGAGTAGTCACGTATGTATTATATCTTATAGAAGACTTGCGGACTGCCTGTGCCGAAAAAAGTCTCTAAAAAATTTCCGTGGTGCAATCTCGTCAAGTATAGTGCAAATTCTTTTAGAGTAAAGTGGAATTCCAATTCAAGACAGATCTGTTGTTTGCTAGTGAAAAATGAACTTTTTGCTGAAATCAAGGGTCTTTCAACTTTGTAAAAAGATGGAAAGTAAAGCGCGTTTTTTTCGGGCTTTATTTTTTTTGCATGTGGAATTGGCAACGAATAAGGGAAATAAGAATGTTTAAGAATGTAAAAGTAATAGCAATAAGCGCAGCGTTGTTAGCAGCGTTTGGCTCTTGTGTGGTGACGTCTAGTGCAATCGCCGCCGACAAACTAGTAGAAACGAGTATTTTTTCCGATAAAGATTTACAAACAGCCGCTTGGTTACGTGATGCTGCACGTGTCGATAATGCGAGTTATCGAATTTTGGAATCCTTGACTACCGAAGTCGGTCCGCGCATGGCGGGCACGCCCGCTGATGCGCGAGCGGTTGCCTGGGCCGAGGCTAAATTTAAGGAATTGGGCTTTGATAAAGTCTGGAAAGAGCCCGTCACTTTCCCAAGTTGGCAACGTGGCGAAGAGAAGGCGGAAATCGTCTCACCATTCCCTCAGCCTCTCACGATTACTGCCTTGGGAAATAGTATTGCGACGCCAGCAGGTGGCTTAACAGCGGAATTGGTGCAATTCGCGACCTTTAAAGATTTGCAAGCGGCGTCTGCCGACAGCGTCAAGGGTAAGATTGTATTTATTAATCATAAGATGCAAACCGCTGCCGATTATGGTTCGGTACAAGCAGGTCGTACCAAAGGTGCATCTGAGGCGGCTCGCAAAGGTGCGGTTGCTATCATTATTCGTTCGGTTGGCACCGACAGCCATCGTTTTCCGCATACAGGCGTGATGAACTACGAAGACGGCATTGAAAAAATACCTGCTGCTGCAATGTCTAATTCTGACGCGGATATGGTGGTGCGCATGATCAAGCGTGGGAAGCCAGTGAGCGTAAAACTCAGTTTGAGTTCTGGAGCAAATGGTACTTATACGTCGTATAACGTGATTGGTGAAATCACAGGTAGCGAACTGCCGAATGAATATGTCTTGATTGGTGGTCATTTGGATTCTTGGGATCTTGGTACCGGTACTATCGATGATGGTGCTGGGTGCGCAATTACCATGGCCGCTGCGGAGTTCATTAAACGCCAAGGTATGAAGCCGAGACGCAGTATTCGTGTCGTCTTGTTCGCCAATGAAGAGCAAGGTTTGTTCGGTGGCAAGGCCTATGCTGCTGCAAACGAAAAACAAATCGTGCGGATTCAAGCGGCTGCAGAGGCAGATTCAGGCCAAGGACCGGTGACGCACCTTTCTTCTTTCGTTCGACCAGAGGCGTTTGCCGTGGTTAAACAAATGCAGACTGTGATGGCGCCATTGGGTGTTGCGGCAGGAGACAATAATGCGTACCCAGGTCCAGATATGGGAAGTCTTCGTGCTTTGGGGGCGGCGAGTTTTGGTCTAACTCTAAAAGCCGACGACTATTTCGATTTGCATCATACGCCTGACGATACATTCGACAAAATTGAACCTGCTCGCATCAATCAAGCAACGGCGGCCTTTACTGTTTTTGCTTGGATGGCTGCGAATTCGCCGGTGAATTTTGGCTCCGGTCAGGAACCATTGAAGTCACGTAAATAGTATTTGACTGACGCGGTTTTAACGACGCGATACAAGGGATATCACAGGAATTGATTTGAGCTCTTGTATCATTGATCTAGATTAACACCACCCTCGAGGTGGTGTTTCTTTTGGTCGATCAGCGGAGCGACTGCGAGCACAATCAAAACCAATGCCAAGGGTACTGTCGAAATAAACCCAAGGTATTTGAAGCCTGCAGCACCAGCTACTCCTCCAACAAAGAATGCCAGGACCAAGGCACAATGAAGTCGCAACTTGTGACGGTTGGCCTTGATCTGTAAATCCTCACCTTTACTTTCGTCATAGTTCCAATAGAAGAGTTTACCCAACTCGATGCCAATGTCGGTGACAAGACCGGTCACATGCGTGGTCCGAATTTCGGCGTGCGAGATCTTTGTGATTAATGCGTTTTGCAGCCCCATCATGTAGCACAACAGGACGGTTGTGAATGAAACTGTGACCACTTCATGTTTCAGGAGGCCGCCTCCGACCACGCCAAACACAAGGAGCAGTAGTGCCTCTAAAAATAAGATAGGGGCAAAGTGCAGAGGATGAGAGTTTCTTTTGATGTAGTTCACCCAGAACGCGGTAGTCGCGGCGCCAGCGATAAAAGCGGTGAGCATCAGCAATGCTGCGAGTGCAGGGACATAGTGCATGAGGATGAGGTCATCGGCAGCGGTCGAAATGATGCCAGTCATATGTGAGGTGTATTGACCAATTGCGAGAAATCCCCCGGCATTTAAAGCGCCGGCTATCGAACTTAACACTAATCCCAAGTGCAAATTTGAATCATTCGTTCGCTTGGGGGAGGTAAGTTTAGCTAGGTAGTGGATTGCCATAGTAGTGACTTGAGGTGCATCGCGCGTTTTTGTGTCAGATCTTGATTCTTTGTACACCTAGGAAAGTGAAATGTCTAGTGAGCCTAAAAAGTGCTCGCTTAGACCTCAAAATATTATTTTTTTTAAAATATTTGCTATTAAGACCACTGAAGTTAACTGGTCTACATCATTAAAACCAAGTGGTGTGGCTTTTTTGCGAATGCTATGTTGGTTTGTGTCAACATACCATTGAGGTAATTACAATGAAAATTGAAAAAAATCTTGTACCAAATCAATAGCTTAACTAAAGTTAGTTCTATGATTAGCTAATACCAATTTTTGAATGGTTACAATACCAATCAAATAAAAGTAATACCACATGAATACCGCTTGACAGTTGGTATTAGCGAATCTAAAGTGAAGACTCTTCGAAAGTTTATATGTTTGGCTTGCATTTGATCTCGGTACTTGAGATGCGATGAAGTAAATATTCCTGTGGGGGGAAATTTCGAAGTCGCATCGAATGCGTTTGAAGTTAGTAAGTTTGGTTTGTGGGGTGTGAATGCAGGGCTGGGTCAAATACTAGGCCTGCATATATTGCAACTAACACATGCCGTGATGTTTCTAAAAAGTGGTAAATAGAGCGCGAAGTAATCTTCTCTGATTGCTAAGCATTGAATGTTTTTTTTGGAAGTCTTGGGGGAATAAATGAAAAGTAATTTGAAGCCTAGTCTGACGCCAATCGCCTCTGCAGTGACGGTGTTGATCATGACTGCAGCGATGTCTGCACATGCGCAAGAAGCTGACACGAAAAAAGGTCTGAAGGAAGAGCCACAGCAAATTGTTGTGACTGGTGTCCGTGCAGCGATGCAACAATCTTTGAATCAAAAGCGTAATGCTGAATCTCATATTGAAGTGATTACAGCGGAAGATATCGGCAAGATGCCAGATAAAAACGTGGCTGATTCTTTGCAACGTGTTTCTGGTGTGACGACGAGTTCCGCTTCAGGTAATGAAGGTGGTTTCGATGAAAATGACCGCGTTAGTATGCGTGGTACCAATCCAAGTCTGACACAAACTTTGATCAATGGTCATAACATGGCTGCTGGTGACTGGTTCGTTTTGAATCAATCTGGTGCAGGTGTGGGCCGTTCTATCAGCTACACTTTGTTGCCTTCCGAATTGGTTGGTCGTATCGAAGTTAATAAAACTTCTCAAGCAAGCTTGGTTGAAGGTGGTGTGGCTGGTTCTATCAACGTAATTACTCGCAAACCACTTGAATTCAAAAAGCAAGTTACCGCAGAAGCATCTCTAGGTTTTGTGTACGCAGATTTGCCAGCAAAATCTGATCCTCAGTTGTCAGGCTTGATTAACTGGAAAAATGATACAAATACTTTTGGTCTGATGGTTCAGGCCTTCTCTGAAAAACGTAGTTTGCGCCGTGATGGTCAAGAAATTTTGGGATGGTCTCAAATCTCTGCAACTAGTCCGATGGCGAAAACAAACCCTGACTTGGCTGGTGCTTACTACCCAAGTTTGATGGGCGCAGCATTGTTTGAGCAGACCCGTAAGCGTACTGGTGGTTTGATTAGCGCTCAGTTCAAGCCAAGCAAAGATTTTGACTTGGTAGTCAATGGATTTAGCTCGACTTTGGATGCGGCAAACTACAACCGTAACTATATGTTGTGGGGTTCTCACTTCATCGATGGTGGTAACGGTCAAGCTCCAGAAGCAGGTTATCGCGTATCGAACATCAATGGTGTAAAGACACTGACAAGTGCAAACTTTAAACCAGTCGCTGGTACAACGTATGGCGTATACGATCAAATCTCTCGTCCTGATGCTGGCTCTGAAGTTAATTTCTTCAGCACAGAAGCAACTTGGAAAGTAAGCCCAGATTTCAAATTGAATGGTCAATTGGGTACTTCCAAAGCGAAAGGTAAAACGCCAACTCAAGACGTCGCTGAATGGAATGTTGGCGTTGGATCTGGTGCGAGCTATAACATCAATGGCGTAGATAAGGCAGCTGACTGGAAGTTGGGTAATACAAATTACTCCAGTGCGAAGCCTCAATCTTTGGGTTGGGTTTTCGGTTACCAAAATACTTTGGTCAATGACTCTGAGTCTTGGGCTAAATTGGATGGTGAGTACCAACTGAATGAAGGCGTATTTACATCACTCAAATTTGGTGTTCGTACTACTGAGCACAAACGCGATAGCGGTGCTGCCTTAGGTCAAGGTCCAGGATGTAAGAAAGCAAATGGCTTGCAAGCACCATGGGATTGGTCTCAAGCTTCTTGGTGCCCAGTTGGTACTGTTGCACAGAATGATCCAGCAAAATTCCCAAGCACTGTAAGTTTGTATCCATCTAACTACGGTTCAGGACTGGGTGGCAATTTCCCAACTGGTATTTGGTACTACACACCAGCACAATTGGCTGCATTTAACCAATACTCTAACCGTGACAATGACGGCTCCCGTTTGGATTACTCTACGCAGTTTGCTTTGAAGGAAAACGTCAACGCGTTCTACGTACAAGGCAATATGGAAGGTGAGGGTTGGAGCGGTAACATCGGTTTGCGCGTTGTGCAAACGAAGGAAAACGTCACTTCTGCTTTGACAGGTCCTGGTGCACGTCAAGCTGAATCAGCGTTCGGTACTTTCCACTTTGAAACGACAGAAAATACCTACAATGACGTGTTGCCAAGCTTGAATCTGCGTTACGACTTGCAAAAAGATTTGGTTGCACGTTTCGCAGCGTCTAAGACGATGACACGTCCTGACTTCGGTGCCTTGGCAAGTGCAATCAGCCTGAGCCCACCATCTACAGCGACAGGTACTGGTAGTGGTAGTGGTGCGAACCCGAACTTGAAACCAATTCGTTCGAACAACCTCGACGTATCCTTGGAATACTACTATGCACCACGCGCTTTGCTGTCTGGTAGCGTGTACTATATGGATTTGACTAGCTATGTAGGTATTGGCCAAGTAACTCGCAGCTACTTGACTTCTAGCTCTGCTATTCCACAAGGTGCAATGGTTCCATACGTATTGAGCGTACCTGTGAACTCCAGTGCGAAAGTGAAAGGTTTTGAGTTGGCATGGGAACAGCCAATTTTGAATAACTTTGGTTTGGCAGCAAACTACACTTACGCTGATGCGAAAGATGCGAAGAATCAAGAAGTTGTTGGTGCATCTAAGAACACGTATAACTTGAGTGGCTACTATGAAGACGACACGTTCAATGCACGTTTGTCTTATAGCTACCGTTCAGCGTTCTACAGTGGTTTGGATCGTGAAACGGCGTTCTCTCAAGCTGCAACTGGTTCATTGTCTGCATCGTTCGGTTATAAGATCAATGAGAACTTTGCTTTGTCATTGGATGCACATAACCTCAACAATCCTAAGTTGAAATACTTTGCTCTGAACAATGACCAACCACGTTCTATCTACCAAAGTGGTCGTCAGTACTACCTGACATTGCGCGTGAAGATGTAATTGTTGGTATCTGCGAGTAGCTCTTTCGGTGCTCGCAGAATCAGCAGCTTGTAATTGAAGGAAGTGACGAGGCACAGTTTGTTTCGTCACTTTTTTTTCGAAGAAAAATAGAGAGTGACTTCATTTTATTCATCGCTTGGTTTGTTCGAGTGCGTGATGGCTTAAATGAAGTGATTTTTACGCGAGCGGCAGAGATTTTGCTGTGGCAATTTACGTGAGATTTTGTTGCGCGGAAAAAATAAATTTAAATACCACTTAAATACCTATTGACATCCACTATGGAAGCACATAAAGTGTTTCCTATGTTAGGAATGGCCTCAAAGAGGTCTTAAATATCTCGAAGAGAGTATGGCTTAGGTGGCATCGTGAAAGAATCTATACCAGTGTACTACCAATATTTAATCGGCGTGGATGGCGGGGGAACCGGGACGCGAGTACTCGTGGTGAAGCCTGATGGACAAGAAGTCGCACGTGGTAGTGCTGGGCCTTCTGGTTTGATGCATGGCGCGACACCTGCTTGGAACGCGATATTGAGTGCGATTGCTCAAGCTTTTGAGCAGGTGAATATGGCTCTTCCACCTCTGTCTGTAATGGCATTGGGATGTGGATTGGCAGGCGTCAATAATCGCCAATGGGCGAATGAGTTTATTGCAGCGAACCCAGGGTTTGCTGGATTGGCAGTTGAGACTGATGCTGGTACCACTTTGTTGGGTGCACACCAAGGACAAGCCGGAGCGATCATCGCATTAGGCACTGGTAGCGTCGGCGAAGTAATGCTAAAGGATGGCAGTCGGCGTGAAGTTGGTGGTTGGGGTTTTCCGTCGAGCGATGAGGCAAGTGGTGCATGGATGGGTTTGCGAGCCATTAATCATTTGCAACATACACTTGATGGACGTGCGCCGATGGATGAATTTGCGCGGGCTTTGCTTAATTTTTGCGGTGGAACAAAGGATGCAGTGTTTGCCTGGTTAGCTCAAGCAAATCAAACCAAGTTCGCGCAATTGGCGCCTTTGGTGCTCGAATTTGCTGAAAAAAGTGGCAGGGCGAAAAATATTTTAATTGAAGCTGGTATTGAAGTAGAAAAAATGGCGAATGCCCTCGATCCCTCTGGTACGATACCAGTTGCATTATGCGGTGGTCTTGCTGAAGCAATCTGGTCTTATCTTCCTGAGCGTTTGTTGCAACGTGTGACGAGGCCAAAAGGTGATTCCGCCCTTGGTGCCCTCATTTTGGCCAAAAGCCAATTGTTGAAATCGTAGTTCAACGCACTAGATTGAAGGAAAACAGAAATATGTTGGCTCAGCTACTTGATTTTAAGCCCGATGGAGATAGTTCAACGCCGTTGTACTTGCAACTGGCGAATAAGCTGGCGAATGGAATTCATAACGGCTATTGGCAGCCAGATGAAGCCTTGCCTTCTGAACGTATGCTTGCAGAAACTTTGGATATTTCTCGGGTCACTGCGCGCAAAGCGATCGAAATGCTGTGTGAGCGTGGTTTGCTGACTCGCAAACATGGTTCAGGTACTTACATTACACCGAAGTTGGAGCAACCTCTGTCGCGTTTGACTAACTTCAGTGAAGAGTTACGCCAACGCGGTTTTATGCCAGGTTCCCAGTGGTTGTCTCGTGATACGGGTGTTGCCTCTCCAGAGGAAATATTATCGCTTGGATTATCTCCACATGCGGTGGTCTCACGCTTGAAGCGTTTGCGTACGGCAGACAATGTGGTGATGGCAATTGAGAGTTCAACCATTCCCAATATCTATTTGCCAAATCCGAAACTGGTGACCGACAGCCTGTATGGCCATTTGGAAATCAATAATGTGGCACCGACACGCGCCTTGCAGCATATTCGTGCCGTGAGTGCGACTGCCGAACAGGCAAAATTGATCGGTCTCAAACAGGGCACAGCGATGCTCTTAATTACGCGCGTTGGTTACCTCGCGAATGGTGCTGCGGTCGAGCTTACGCATTCCTATTGCCGTAGTGATTATTACGATTTTGTTGTGGAGCTGTTTAGATGAATTCAAGTAGGCAAGCAATGCAACAGGTCAGTGGAAACATCTTAACCCCTCATGGTTGGGTTAAGGGTGAACTTCAATTCACTGACAAAATTCGTGCGATTCAAGGTGAGGCAGCACAGCCTGAATCGAACGAGGATTGCTATGTCTTGCCTGGCTTTATTGATCTCCACGTACACGGTGCAGGCGGCAAGGACACGATGGAAGGTGGTGAGGCCATTAAAGTGATCTCACGTATGCATGCACGTCATGGCACCACAAGTATGTTAGCGACGACGATGACGGCGCCCATGTCTGATTTAGAAATGGCTTTGCACGCCTTGTCAGAAGTTTGTGCTAGCCGACAATCTGGCGCGGCACGTGTGTTGGGCGTACATCTTGAAGGCCCATACATCAATCCTGGTAAGTTAGGAGCACAGCCTGATTTTGCTCATGCTGGATCGCTGGATCAAGTTAAGCTCCTCAACGCGATAGCACCGATCAAACTTATCACTCTTGCCCCAGAGGTCGAAGGTAACTTGGCGATTGTCAGCCAGTTGACTGCGCTCGGTATGCGTGTGCAATTGGGGCATACCTTAGGTACTTATGAAGATGGTGTCGCCGCCATGGAAAATGGCGCAACCAGTTTCACTCACCTGTATAACGCGATGTCGCGTTTGGATCATCGTGCACCCGGTATGGTAGGTGCAGCTTTGGCTCATGCGACCTATGCAGAAATTATTCCTGATCTATTGCATGTCCATGCTGGTGCTATCAAAACGGCTTTACGTGCGATTCCTAAGTTGTATTGTGTTACTGACTCGACATCCGCCTCAGGCATGCCTGATGGTGAATATATGTTGGGACGGCAAGTGGTGCATAAATGTCTGGGTGGTGTACGTCTTGCAGACGGCACACTGGCAGGCAGCACCTTGACGATGGATCAGGCATTAAGAAATTTAGTCAAAATTGGTTTAGAACTGGACGATGCTTCAAAGCGTGTTTCTACTTACGCAGCAGATTTTTTAGGTGTATCTGATCGCGGACGTTTGCAGGCCGATGCGTATGCCGACCTGGTAGTTCTTGATCGCGACTTAAATCTGATCGCTGTTTATATAGAAGGAGAGAAAATTGACCTCAAAGATGCTTAAGGAAGCGTGTTCCTCAGGAGAATTCGTTGC
>CANHZI010000015.1 GCA_947464955.1 Oxalobacteraceae bacterium | reverse complement strand
AGCTTGTGCATGTATTCTTGTTTGCGTACAGTGTAGTCGGCTGCGTAGAGCACCATGAAAAGCTTCATCAATTCAGATGGTTGTATATTGAAGCCCTTAAACGCTAACCAGCGCTTTGCACCATTGACGCCTTTCCCGATACCAGGAATCAGAACCAAAACCAATAAGATCAAAGTAAAAATAAACAGGTAAGGCGCTGCCTTTTGCCAATCCTCGACACGAATGCGGAAGAAAATGAAACTGGCTGCGATCGACACTAAAATAAAGATCGCTTGGCGAAACAGAAAATGCGTATTCTTATAACTGGCATATTTGGGCGAATCGGGTAGAGAGATCGATGCCGAATACACCATCACCATGCCGAACACCATCAGAATTAAAGTCACCCACACTAACGGCTGGTCGTACTCCATCATCTTTGAACGCTTGACGAAATGGGTCGACGCTTGGCTTTTGCCAAACGGACGCCATTGGTTCAAATTGAGGAGTAGCTGTTTCATCAGCAGATCTCTCCTTTGTTCAAGGCCACTTCACGCACCGCATCAATAAATACTTGTGCACGATGCGCATAATTTTTAAACATGTCGAGACTAGCGCAGGCTGGGGAAAGCAACACGATATCGCCCGCTTGCGCCATATTGGCTGCTTGCGCAACAGCATCTTCCAAGCTGCCGCAATCAGTCAAAGCAACCGACGTTTCTTGCAATACAGCGCGAATCGCTCCAGCATCTTTGCCGATCAAATAGACCGCTTTGACATATTGCATGACCGGTTTTGCCAAAGGTGAGAAATCCTGTCCTTTGCCATCACCGCCTGCCAATAAAATAATGCGTGGTGTATCGCCGCCCGCTTCGGCGCCGAGTCCTCGCAATGCGGCAACCGTCGCGCCGACGTTGGTGCCTTTGCTGTCATCAAAATAGTTGACGTCTGCAATGGTGTTGACCAACTCAACACGATGCGGCTCGCCTTTGTAGTCACGCAAGCCATGTAAGAGCGGCGCCAAAGGCAAGCCAATACCGCGACACAAAGCCAAAGCCGCCAAAGCATTACTCGCATTATGTTGACCGCGAATTTTTAAGGCATCGGCTGGCATCAAGCGAGAAATCATCACCGGCACATCTTGCGCGTCTTTCTTACGCTTACGGCTGCTCGTCTGTTCCTCCTCATGCGCCGTCGCACAAGCCAACCATGTCATGCCAGTTTCCTGCAACAAACCAAATTCACCATCGAGGCTAGGGGCGTCGAATCCAAAACTCAAGTAATCTTGATTACCAGGCTTCACCATCGCCATCACCTGTGCATCATCGCGATTAAGGACTTGCAAAGTGTTAGCGCCGAAAATCTTGGCTTTATCGTCGCAATAGCTCTTCATATCGCCATGCCAGTCGAGATGGTCTTGCGTCACATTGAGCACCGTCGCGACATCAGGGTTAAAACTCTGGCTGCTATGCAGCTGGAAACTCGACAATTCTAAAACCCAGACCTGTGGCAAGGCATTGGCATCGATACAGTCACATAACACATCCAACATCGATGGGCTAATATTGCCAGCAACCTTGGTTTGCAATCCAGCACGTGCGCACAACTGCCCCGTCAAACTTGTCACCGTGGTCTTACCATTCGTTCCCGTGATCGCAATCAGCCTGGGTTGGTATTGCTGCGTCTCTTTGAGTTCGGCTAACGCCAAAGAGAATAGCTCCAACTCTCCCCATACTGGCACCTGCAATTCTTGCGCGCGCTCGATGACGACTTTCAAATCGCCATGTGGTGCTAAACCTGGGCTCACAAAAACAAAATCAATGTCATCCACTAAGCTCGCGATCAGGCTTCCACCGATGAACTCAGCGTCAGCAGAAACGCTTGGTAATTGACTCAAACGATCAGGCTGTGTGCGCGTATCCGCAATACGCAGTTTCGCACCAGCGCGCGTCAACCACTTTGCCATTGCCAGACCCGACTCACCGAGCCCAACAATTAAGATACGTTGTTCAGAAAAATTCATTGCCTTCAGTTCTTTCTTACTGTTTTAAATCCAGTGTTTGTCGTTTAGCGTAACTTCAATGACGACAGACCCAACAACACCAACAACATCGTGATGATCCAGAAACGCACAACGACTTGTGTTTCTTTCCAACCTTTTTGTTCAAAGTGGTGGTGCAAAGGCGCCATCAAGAACAAACGCTTACCCACACCAAATTTGCGCTTCGTGTATTTGAAGTACGTGACTTGCAGCATGACCGAAAAGGTCTCCACTACAAAAATCCCGCCCATGATGAATAACACGACTTCTTGGCGTACGATCACCGCAACTGTGCCTAGTGCGCCACCCAATGCTAAAGCACCGACGTCGCCCATAAATACTTGCGCCGGATGTGCGTTAAACCACAAGAACGCCAGACCTGCACCTGCCATCGCGCCACAAAAAATCAACAATTCACCGGCACCAGGAATGTAGGGAATCAAGAGATATTTCGAATACCCAGCATGTCCAGTCAAATACGCAAACAATCCTAAAGCGGAACCGACCATGATCGTAGGCATGATCGCTAAACCATCGAGACCATCAGTTAGATTCACTGCATTACTGGTGCCAACGATGACGCAGAACGTCAAAGCAATAAAGCCCCACACGCCGAGCGGATAGTTAAAGGTCTTGAAGAAAGGGATAATCAAATCCGCTTTCGGCGGCAAATCCAAACTAAAACCCGACTGTACCCATGCAACAAACAATTCCATTACTTTGGAATTCGTTGGTGCGGAAACAGAAAACGCCAAATACACTGCCGCGACGATACCAATCAACGATTGCCAAAAGAACTTCTCACGTGAAGCCATACCATTCGGATCACGATAGACTACTTTGCGGTAATCATCGACCCAACCAATGGCACCAAATCCTAAAGTCACAATCAATACAACCCAGACAAAACGATTGCTCAAATCAGACCACAACAACGTAGAGATACCAATCGCGATCAAGATCAATGCACCACCCATCGTCGGTGTACCTGATTTCACCAAATGTGTTTGTGGTCCATCGGTGCGAACCGCTTGTCCCACTTTCATCCGCGTCAACATGCGAATCACGGCTGGTCCGGCAATCAGACCAATCGAAATTGCCGTCATCGTCGCAAATACCGCGCGAAAGGTAATAAAACCAAACACGCGCATGAAGCCGATGTCTTGTTTAAAAAGTTCTGCCAACCAAAGCAACATATATTTACCTATCTCTTTTTCTAATACTTAGTTCTGTATTCAGTTCTTGTTTTCTTGAACTAACAAATTCATTTCAATGTTTTGCGGAGGTGACCGTGCCAGTTAAATGCCCTACCACACGTTCCATCTTCATAAAACGCGAACCCTTCACCAAAATCGTGTTTCCCGCAGACTGTTTCTCTTGTAGCGCTACCAACAAACTTTCCAGTTCGGAGAAATGCTGAGCACCTTCGCCAAATGCGGTACTCGATGCCTCGGCCAATTGGCCTAGGGTAAACAAACTTCGCACACCTTTTTGCTTCGCGTACTCGCCAATCTCGCGATGAAAAGCAGCTCCATCTGCACCAACCTCGCCCATATCGCCTAACACCAAACTCGTGTTTTCAACTTGCGCAGCGAGCACATCAATAGCCGCGCGCACCGAATCAGGATTCGCGTTATAGGTGTCATCGATAACTCGAGCACCCGCCACTGCTTGCTTAGGTTGAAGGCGACCTGCTACTGGTGAAAAATTTTCCAGTCCTTGCGCAATCACTGACAAAGAAATACCCGCTGCCAAACAGCATGCACTAGCAGCTAAGGCATTGAGCACATTGTGTTGACCAGCAGCAGCCAAAGTCACTTTCACCGATTGGCCTTGCGCATGGATTTGCAACTGACTACCGAATGCCAACACCTCGACATCTGCGTAGACATCAGCAGCCGAGCTTAGGCCAAACGTGATCGCTTTACGACCGGGCAATTCCGCCACAAAGTTTTGCCAAATGGCTGTGTAAGTATCTTGCGCTGGAAACACTGCGATGCCATTCGCGGGCAAAGCACGGATCACTTGACCATTTTCGATCGCAACCGCTTCCACCGTTTGCATAAATTCTTGATGCTCACGCTGCGCATTGTTCACGAGCGCTACAGTAGGCAATGCGGTGGCGCTAATCGCAGCAATCTCACCTGGATGATTCATGCCTAATTCCACTACGGCTGCTTTTACTTCGTTTGTGAAGCGCAATACCGTGAGCGGAACACCAATCTCATTATTCAAATTGCCTTTAGTCGCGAGCATGTGCTCGGCGCCGACGGCTACCACCAGAATACTGGAGATCATTTCTTTGACCGTCGTCTTGCCATTGCTGCCAGTTACACCAATTACAGGAATCGAAAATTGTTGACGCCAAAAACGACCAATGGCTAACAATGCTTGCTTCGTATCTGGAACAATCAAAACGGGACAAGTCAGCCCTTCAGGCACATGCTCCACCACCATCGCTGCGGCACCAGCATCTTGGACTTGCATCAAGAACTGATGCGCATCGAAATGTTCGCCGCGCAAGGCAACAAAGCAATTACCTGCGGCAATTTGGCGACTATCGGTGCTTAATCCTGTAAACGTTGCATCCCCGCGCAGCTCAGAGCCAGGGATCGCGTGTTGCAATTGTTGTAGAGTCGCGTGAATCACGAACTTCTCCTCATCGTGTTATTCGTTGCGACTGTGGCCAATGCCAGACGAGCATGCTCTTCGTCAGAGAATGGCCACTTTTTACCGTTGATATCTTGATAGGTCTCGTGACCTTTACCTGCGATCAAAATCACATCATTCACACCAGCATGTTTCACCGCATACAAAATTGCGCTGGCACGATCTTCGATTGTGGTAGGTGTACCGTCCATTCCCCCAATAATGTCGAGAATGATTTTCGCAGCATCCTCTGTACGAGGGTTGTCGCTAGTCACGACGACATGTTGTGCTAACTGTGAAATTTTGCCCATTTGTGGACGCTTACCAGGATCACGATCCCCACCACATCCAAACACGCACCACAACTCGCCGTGGCGTTCTTGCGCGACTTCTTGCAAGGTTTCTAAAGTTTTTTGTAGCGCGTCTGGAGTATGTGCATAATCCACCACGACCATGGCTTGGCCAGGCGTTCCTAATTGCTGCATACGACCTTGCACCGAACTCAATTTTTCGATCACTGAAACTGCTTTATCCCATTCAACACCGCGTGCGAGTAACACTCCCAAGGTTGCTAGCGTGTTAGAGACATTGAAGCGACCGATCAACTGAGTCTTTACGACCCCTTGACCGTACGGTGATTCGACGAAGAAGCTGGTTCCAGCATGGGTTGAACGCAACTGACTGGCACGCAGCACGTCCGTGTCGACACTCAATTCTGGATCAAGTGTGTAAGCCAGGATCTTGGGCGAACTCGCTTGCTTTTGTATTTGTTGAACTAACTTTAGTCCAAATTCATCATCGATATTGATTACTGCTGTTTGCAATCCTGGCCATGTGAAGAGCTGTGCTTTCGCTGCAGCGTATGCTTCCATCGTGCCATGGTAGTCGAGATGATCACGCGTTAGGTTGGTGAAAACTGCAACGTCAAAATGTAAACCATTCAAACGCCCCTGATGCAATCCAATCGAGGAAGCCTCAATAGCCAAAGCTCGTGCGCCGCGCGCATAGGAATCTGCTAAACGCTCTTGTAACTGTAAAGCGTCGGGGGTCGTGAAACCCGTTTCATGCAAAGCACTTAAAGTACCTTCACGATAGGTACCAACACCCAAGGTGCCCACGACTGAACACGATGTGCCCGTTAAAGACAACGCGCGTGCAATCCACTGCGAACAAGAGGTCTTGCCGTTGGTGCCAGTAATGGCCACATTGAACATATCCGCTTGAATATTGTTGTACCAAGCATTTCCAATGTCACCAAGTTGCTGATGCAAATTCTTGAAGCCGATGGCTGGTACGTTCAGTGCAGATACACTAGCACCTTCGGCCGCGAATACTACTGCGCCAGCACCACGCTCAATCGCATTGCTGATAAAGTCGCGACCGTCACCACGCCCGCCGGGAACAGTCAAAGCAAAAAACACATCACCGACCGCGACGCTACGTGAGTCGGTTGTAAGCTTGGCTTGCGGAGCATGATCACGCAGCCAGTTTAATAATTGATCGATGTCGGTCAAAGTTTTCATTAAAGACTCTCCGGGACACCTTCGTCAGGAATAATATTCATGACAGATGAATCTGGTACAACGTTCAACGAACGCAAAACGTTTTGCATAATGGCAGCGAAAACAGGGCCTGCAACAGGTCCAGCATAATGGCCACCCACCGTGGGTTCATCGATCATCACAGCGACGATGACACGCGGATTGGAAACGGGGGCGAAGCCAACGAAATCGACCAGATATTTATTGACGTAACGCCCCTCTTCAACCTTGTGTGCGGTACCTGTTTTACCACCGACGCGATAGCCTGGAATCCTTGCTTGCGGCGCAGTCCCGCCTGGCAAAGTAACTGACTCAAGCATTTCTCGCATTTGCATGGCAGTCTTTTCAGAAATGACTGGGGTCCCTATTTGAATTTCATTCGACTGCTGAAAGGTCAGCGGTATGGTATCGCCGCGACGTGCAAAAATCATGTAAGCACGTGCAATCTGCACTAAGGAAACTGAAAGACCATGACCATAACTCATGGTCGCTTGTTCGATAGGTCGCCAGGTCTTGTAGTTACGCATACGCCCCGCGACCGCGCCTGGAAAACCAATCTTGGGTTGTTGACCAATACCGAGCGAAGTGAACATTTCCCACATCTCTTGCGCTGGCATTTGCAAAGCCATCTTCGCGGTACCGATATTGGAAGACTTTTGAATGACCTGAGCCACCGTAAGAGCGCCTTGTTTGTGCGCATCGTGAATTGGTGCGGGGCCGATCATCATCACGCCGGGCGCAGTTTGAAACACTGTTTCTGGCGTGACCCGTTTGGTCTCAAGCGCCAAAGCGACCGTGAAGGGCTTCATCGTTGAACCCGGCTCGAAGGTGTCGGTCATCACCCGATTACGTAATTGAGCCCCAGTCAAATTCGCACGGTCATTTGGATTGTAGGTAGGCAAATTCACCAAGGCTAAAACTTCACCGGTATGCACATCCAAAACAATGGCACCACCTGCCTTTGCCTTGTGCTTCTCGATCGCTTCTTTGACATGGGTATAGGCGATGTATTGAATCTTACTATCGACCGATAACTTAAGATCCTTACCATCATGCGGCACACGCACTGATTCAATGTCTTCGACAATTCGACCTAGGCGATCTTTAATCACGCGACGGCTTCCGGTTTTACCAGCAAGACTCTGTTCAGAAGCAAGTTCAATTCCCTCTTGCCCTTTATCTTCAACGTTGGTAAAGCCGACGACGTGCGCCATGACCTCACCCTCTGGGTAGAATCGTTTGTACTCTTTACGTGTTTCCACACCTGGAATATTCAGTGCCAAGACCTTATCCGCAATATCCTGCTCGACTTGACGCTTCAAATAAACAAACTGCCGATCCGAATCTAACTTCTTACGTAAATCCGCTTCACTCATGCCGAGGAGTCTGGCTAATTCGACCAGCTTTTCTTTCGGCGCATCTGCCACATCTTCAGGGAATGCAGAGACAGCCTTCACAGGAATCGAAGATGCTAAGACTTGTCCATTACGATCTGTAATCTTGCCTCGAGTGGCTGGCAGTTCGATCGTTCTGGCGTAACGCGTTGCTCCCTGCTTCTGCAAGAACTCTGTGTTCATCCCTTGCAAGAACAGAGCGCGTCCCATGAGCGCGAAAAATGCGCCGAACAAGAAGAACAAAACCAAACGTGAACGCCAAACAGGAAGGCGAACTTCTAGGACTGGGCTCGAAGAAAACGAAACGCCGCGTCCAGCGGCTGTGCGTTGATTATTGTTCTGGCGGCTCACTTGACTACCTCCGCCGTCAGATACTGCGTGCGGTCTGCTGTCAGCGGCGTCATATTCAACTCTTTTTCTGCCACCGCTTCAATACGAGAGTGTTTACCGAAAGTCGACTGATCTAACTTCAACTGCGTCCACTGCAATTCATACTGCTTACTTTGCGTTTGTGTTCGCTCCAGTTCAATGAACAAACTACGTGCTTGATATTGCGCGTTAATCAGAGACAAGGCGCATGCAACTAAAATAATACCGAGCAAAAGATTGAGGCGCGTACCCATTAGTTCGCTCCTTCAATTTTCTGAGCCACGCGCATAATTGCTGAACGAGCGCGTGGATTTACTTGAACTTCTTGCTCACTTGGCTTAATGCGCGTAAGGAGGCGCATCTTTGGCTTCGGCAGATCGACAGTTCGAATTGGCAAACGACGATCTGGCTGCTCGACATTCACCTTGGCTGCAAAAAACTGCTTTACGATACGATCTTCAAGGGAGTGAAAACTAATGACTGCCATCCGACCATTCGGCGCCAAATGTTCGTATGCCGCAGCTAAACCGGTCTCGAGGTCCGCAAGCTCTTGATTGACGAAAATCCGTATAGCCTGAAAGGTGCGAGTTGCCGGGTCTTTGCCCTTCTCGCGAGTTTTGACGGCGTTTGCAACGAGTTCTGCAAGCTGCCTTGTACTTGAAATGGGCTCGATCGCCCGGCGAGCAACAATCGCCTTTGCAATCTGAAAAGCAAACCGTTCTTCCCCATAATTTTCTATGACCTCCCTGATTTTTTGCTCATCTTCCTGCGCCAACCACTCGGCCGCGGAAACGCCGCGCGTTGTGTCCATACGCATATCTAATGGGCCATCGTGTCTAAAACTAAAACCGCGCTCAGCGTCGTCGACCTGAGGCGAAGAAATACCAAGATCCATCAAAATGCCATCAACTTGAGCGATACCGGCCTGCGCCAAGCAAGCACTCATATTGGCGAAGCTGTCATGCATGATTTGAAAGCGTGGATCAGAGATCTGCTCTGCATTCGCGATCGCATAAGGATCTTTATCGAAAGCGATGAGGCGACCTTGTGGCCCCAATTGCTGTAGCAACTTACGGCTATGGCCGCCGCGCCCGAATGTACCGTCAACGTATGTACCATTGGCGCGCACATCGCGAATATCGAGAGCCTCAATAGCCTCGTCTAATAACACCGTGAGGTGAATCAATTCTCCTGGATGCGTGACCGTCATGACTTGCTATCAAAAGGAGAAATTACTGAGTGCATCGGGCATACCACCGGCTATCGCTTGCGCTTCGTTTTCAGCGAGTTTTGCGGCATCCCAAATTTCAAAGTGAGAGCCCATGCCAAGCAACATCACATCGCGCTGCATGCCTACGGCGCTACGTAATTCTGGCGCCACCAAAATGCGGCCTGTGCCGTCCATTTCGACATCAGAAGCGTTCCCGAGAAAAATTCGTTGCCAAGCGCGTGCTGCCATCGGCCAAGCGGCGATTTGCTCACGATGCGCTTCCCAAGTAGGACGAGGAAACAGCAGCAAACAACCGTGTGGATGACGAGTCAAAGTAACACGGCCTTCGCATTGCACACTCAAGGCGTCACGATGCCGAGCCGGAATTGACATCCGCCCTTTAGCATCGAGATTAAGTGCTGACGCGCCTTGAAACACTGTTTGACCTATCACTCTGGTTAAAGAAAACGAAAAAATGAATTTTCACCACAAAAAAACACTTTTTCACACTTTTTCCCACTTTAGAGGAAGCTTTAAACTCGGTCAAGCGAATTAATGCGTTAAAACAGGAAATTCTTGAATAAAGTCAATGACTTAGCGTTGACTATTAAAGTTGCAAAAAGCAGAATATCTCAATAAATTAGAGACTTAGCGAAGATAGTGAAAGTGAGGTGTGAGCAATAAACATGTGTTTATTGCCGAATAGATGGCAAGCGAGGATTTGCCTAAAAAAGCGACAGTGGAGAAATCATGCCTGATTTAAACAAAAGCAAGTCGGCAAGGAACTTCAACGCCGACCTGGCCGACTCAGCCTAGATGTGGCCAAGTCTAGGTTTTGGAATCGAGTAATGCCATGAAAGCTTCTTCGGGCACCGCCTTGGAAAAATAGAAACCTTGGTATTCATCGCACTGACTTTGGATCAAGGTTTCAAGTTGCACTTTATTTTCGACGCCTTCAGCGACCACTTTGAGTCCCAGCGTTTTCGCCATAGCAATAATGGCGAGCACGATAGCAGTATCGTTGGCGTCATTCGGCATATCCTGAATAAACGAACGATCAATTTTCAGGCTATTGACGGGGAAGCGCTTCAAATAGGCCAATGAAGAGTAGCCGGTACCAAAGTCGTCAATTGAGAGTGTGTAGCCGGCTGCCTTTAAGCCATCCATGTGGGCAATCGCTTGTTCATGGTTATTCATCACCATACTCTCGGTAATTTCAAACTCGATATCACTCGATGAGATTTCCCAGTAATCGATCACTCTTTGTAATTCACTGAGCAAATTATCATCATTAAATTGAGCACCAGAGAGATTAATTGCGATCCGGCCAAAGCGCTTCTCTGCAAGCCTAAACTTGGCAATGCCACTACATACCAAATCAAGCACTTGCATTCCCATTTTGCCCACCAAACCAGCTTCCTCGGCCAAACCAATGAACTCCGTCGGATAGATCAAACCAGTTTCCGGATGCTGCCAACGAACCAGAGCTTCAGCACCAAGGATTTGGCCAGTCTTCACACTAACTTTGGGTTGGTAATGAACCACAAATTCATGGTTGTCCAAGGCACGACGCAATTGTGCTTCAAAAGCGAGGCGCTCTATCGTATGCACGTTCATATTGGCGTCATAGAACTGGTAATTGTTCTTACCATTATGCTTGGCTCGATACATCGCAATTTCTGAATTTTTCATCAGAACTTGAGAGTCAGCGCCATCTTCTGGATAGACCGCGATACCAATACTTGCACTGATTTGTAGCTCTTGACCATTAATTTCGAAAGGGGTGGCCGCCGATTGCAAGAGCCTATCTGCAATATCAGTGAGCTCGCGTGGGGTTTTATAGCGGTCAAGCAGGAGCATAAACTCATCACCACCAACGCGTGCAATGGTGTCGGAATCAGACAGTTCCGACTTCAAACGTTCAGCAATATTACGTAATACTTTATCGCCTTCTTCGTGATCAAAACTATCATTGATCGCCTTAAACCTATCTAAATCTAGCAGCAAAACAGCGAGACTAGAATTGCTATCTTCGGCGTAAGTCAGGGCTTTCGATAAATATTGATTAAATAGGAATCGATTTGGCAGTTTTGTAATTTCGTCGTAATGGGCTAATCGTATTGCCTTTTCCTCCGCGCGCTTGCCTTCGATCGCAATGCTGGAGACGTCTGTTGCGATGCTGATTAGACTTAGATCCTCATTCGATAAGGCAGCGGTCGACTCTGTGAAGAGCGTGAACGCACCGAGAATGAGACCCGTTTTACCCATAATTGGCCAGGAACCAACGGCAGCATAGTTGGCTAGAAGTTTACGCTGTACGATGAACTCCATTTCAGACGCTCGAGGAATGTCCGTCACCCAAACTGGCACAACCCCTAATACAGCTTCACTCCAAACGCCATTGCCTCGACACACAGGAGCCTCAGTTAGCTGTCGGCGCAAAATTTCCGGAAAATGATGGCCGATTGTCTGTGTGAATACTTTTTGATCGATCGATAAAAGTTGCACGCCACAGTGCCAGTGCGGATTATTACGTTCGACAAAATGGCAAGTGTCAATCAGAATCGACTCTAAACTTTCGCTGCTGCCGATTAGTTGTAATAATTGATTTTGCCCCTGTAGCAAGCGTTCTGCGTGCTTGCGTTGAGAGATATCGCGCATCACACAAAACACGATCGTCTCATTCGAGATTTTTACTCGACTCAAGGTGACTTCACTAAACCAATCTTTGCCGCGTCGATGCGCAATCCACTCAAATTTTTGAACATGTCCCTTGAAAGCGAGGTCCACAAATTTTTTGATGGCCTCCGCTTTCTTTGCCGCGACAGTCGGCTGCGTGTAACGCCAATCCGCAGAGAATTCACCAATATCTAAACTATATAGATCTGCCTTTACATCGACTGCTAACATCTCTAAGGCATTCTGATTACCATCAACAAATCGATAGGACTTATCAATCAACAAGATTCCGTCTTGCGCGTCTTGAAACAATAAACGATAACGTCTTTCGCTATCACTCAATCGTTCCCTAGAGAGACGAAGACTTGTAATTTTCTTATACAGAAGAAAGGCAAGAATCAAAGTAAAAATGATTGAGCATGCGGCAAATAGGAGTTTTTGCTCAAGCCTTTTTTTCCACTCAAGCAGTATGGTGTCGAGATCACGTCCGAACACCACGACAAGCGGGAAGTCACTCATTTTTAGCAGTGTGTATGCAAGCGCTTGATCGCTACCACTAATTGCAGCCTCAACTCGACCTGTCTCGGCAATCACTTCTCTAATTTGGTTGGCCACCGCAGAATCAAGCTCATCTTTTCGATATTGGCTCTTATCTGACATGGCTTGCACAATGACTTCGCCGTTCTTGTCATATAACGAGACTTTTGCGCTAGCGTCTTTGGCGACGCGTTCATAGAATTCTTGAAAATACGCGAGATTGATTTCAGCTTGCACTTGTCCTAGATTTTTGCCTTCACTATCGAAGTAATTGCGCGCGATGGGCAAGAATTCTTGATTTGATTTCTTGGATTTAAAGACGGCGCCTAAGACCACATTACGCTGCAAAGCGTTCGAACCTTTACTGAGAAATTTAACGTAATCTTGATTTGAGAGATCGATTTGCTCGACCGGAAAGCGTGCAGACGACGCCCACAATAAACCCCGATTATCAACCAAAGACAAGGCATGAATAAAAGGCGAGCCGCGCCGTTGTGCGCCCAAAACTTGACGCACCGCTGCTTCGTCTTTCAAGACACTGTTCGGTTGACTTTGTAAATTTTCCGCCGCCGCCACAATCTCTCGACTCGCATCATTCAAAATACGATTCGCGTGCTCTTCAAAAAGTCGCGTGTTGAGTAGACTATTCTTATTCGCAGCAGCCAGAGTCAGGGTACGATCCTGCTCAATCGACCACCATGTTTGCGCGACGATCACAACTAGGATCACCAAAACACAGGATACCAATACCGACAAAGGTACTTCCCAAGCATCTTGTTTTGGTTTGTTTGCCATGCATTTCCTTTCTGAGCTACTAACTATGCGACTGCCTCTCCTCAGAGTGTATCACTGGTATTTATCTTCAACCAAGAAAAGCAAGGGGGGATGCGTGACAAAAAGAACATTTATCAGCGGGTAAAACCACAGGGCGCAGTTTTGCATTAAAAATGAAGCAGGCCGATAGGCCGGATTCTGTTACGGCATACTCGCGTATGCTATGACAATCATTCCTCTAGGCGACAAATTGCTCTGCCACTCAAGCTTTCTACCCGCACGCTCCGCGAGCCACCTCAACGCGTGCCTATTTGAAATTGCTCCGGGTGGAGGTTACCGCGTTTCACCCTTTGTGGTTTAGTATCCGCTTGCGCTTCGCTACTCCCCAAAGACTCGTCTCTGTGGCCCTATTCCTCGTCTTATACCTCAGCTTACGCCTTGGCTTTCAACGTACGGCCGTTAGCCGTCACCCTGCTCTATGGAGTCCGGACCTTCCTCCCGTCATCATGTGAACATGACAACCAGCGATTGTCTAGCCTGCTTCAAGCGCTATTGTACCAGCTCAAGCAAGCTCACTCAGAAAAAAAAGCCGTCTGCGTAAGCGGACGGCTTTCTTCCTTCTAAATCGAACTCAACAAACTTATTCTTTTGAATTCAACATTTTGTGTTTCAAAGTTTCATCTGCTGGTTGATTACCAAGCCAAATCTTCAGCACAGCGTTATAAAAATTAGGATCTGAGATGTGATCACCAATTTTTTCGCCATTCAACTGACAAACCACACCGGTACCTAGCACCCAATCGAAGGTCAGAATGTCACCTTTTTTCAGCTTTGGCACGATAGAGAAAATCTTACCGAAAGTCACCATCGCACCAATCAATTTCGTGCGTTCGGTCGCATCCAAGTTGTTGCGCAATCCGTCGAGGAAACGTTGACCCAAATCGTCGTTACTGAGGTCACGCATCATCACCAAAGTAACGCGTTTTGCGCCTTGTAAGGCTAGCACCTCTTGGGTTGTAGAACGAAGCTCAGGGAGGTACAAAGCAGCGACATATACCTTAAACACGACTTTATAACGCACACCGGCGCCATTCAGCTTTAGGGTTTGGTTACCGACTTGTACGGTGTCATCTAATTTAACACCGGCAACGACGGTGTCGGCCATCGCAGCTTGTGCCAAACCTAGGCTCAAACCCATCGCAATTAGGCCACGAAACAATTTTGTTACCAACTTCATATGTTCTCCTCTGGTTTTGGAATGAAAAAATGTGGGACACACTTTTTCGTTTTTTGCTGACGGTTTTGTTCGAAATAACGAACGACCGTTTTATTTTGTGCACACCACAATAGTGATTATTTTTAGAGGGTGCAAGACTAATCGACATCAAAAATCAGAATTTTTACGTATATCGAAGACCCAAATACCTAGATAAACAAAGATATGAAGCAAAATTGATAATCACTTATCAAACTACCTATTCGACACGCCATCTAAATTGATCGACCAAGGAGACGCCAATGCAGAATTCGTCAAGCCCAATCATCGAGGTCGCACCTCTTGTTTTAGTGCCGCTAATGCCATCTTTTCCACCAGCCCTGGCAAAAGGAGTTTTAGCCAACGTCCTAGCTTACCCTTTGCACTCATCACCACATCGCGCTGCCGCTGGTTCATACCTGAAATAATCAAACGCGCGCATTGTTCTACGCTCATCGCTCCATCTTCTTTCAAACCACTGCTTCCTGCCGCAACGCCGTCGGCGTTATACCCTCGGTAACGAATTGCCGTGGCAACCACGCCTGGATAGGCAATCGTGACACTTACTCCAGCCTCCTTCAACTCCGCCCGCAACGCTTCGAAGAAACCATTCATCGCGAACTTGGTGGCACTATAGGCATTGCGCCCAGGGACGCCAATTAAACCAGCCAAAGACGACACCGCAACAATGCTACCTTTACTTTGCTGCAGATACGGCAAAGCTGCATGGGTACACCAAACGCTGCCCCAAAAATTCACCCGCATTAAATCTTCATACCAAGACAAGTCTTTGACATCATTCAACAAAGCTTGTGCGGATTTGCCTGCATTGTTAATCAACACATCCATGCGAGAGAAATGGGTAATCGCGCGATGGATCAATTGACGACATTGTTCTTGATCGCTGACATCTGTAGGCACCACCAAACACTCGCTCCCCAATTCACGACATTGCTGCGCCACTTGCTCTAACATCACTGGATTACGCGCCGCCAAACAAAGCCCCAACTGTTGGCCATGTTCACGCGCCAATTGTCTTGCTAGCTCAGCGCCTATGCCATCTGAACTACCGGTAATTACGACCACTCTTTTTTGCATACCAAATCCTCAATACGATTCACCGCGACGACCTACCAATCAAGAAGACCGATGATCACTTTTCATTCTGCAATGCAGCAAATTCAAAGCAGAAATTTCCATACCAGTTCAACTGAAGTTAATCGCGAAGTCAAGCTCCTGATTAATCGCAAACATCGTTGTGGTAAAGCAGGTCAGAATGCGCACGAGCGTCTGGGAATCTGGTAGCGTATCGCTTTTCTTAATTCCTTTACATGGTCATGCTCACATCTCGTTCTGGTGGACAATTGATTGTCGATGCACTACAAGTGCACGGTGTTGATACTATTTTTGGTGTACCTGGGGAAAGCTATTTACCCGTCTTAGATGCATTACACGATAGCCCCATTCGTTTCATCATTAATCGCCAAGAAGGCGGTTCTGCTTTTATGGCAGAAGCCTATGGAAAACTGACTGGAAAACCAGGGATTTGTTTTGTCACCCGCGGGCCAGGAGCCACCAACGCTTCCATTGGAGTACATACCGCGCACCAAGATTCGACGGCGATGATTCTATTTATCGGCCAAGTCGGTAATGACTTCGTTGAACGTGAAGCGTTCCAAGAAATCGATTATCGCCGTATGTATGGGCCGATGGCGAAATGGGTAGCGCAAATCGATAGGGCCGATCGCATTCCTGAATACATCGCCCACGCCTTTCAAGTTGCTACCAGTGGCCGCCCGGGGCCTGTTGTACTCGCCCTCCCTGAAGACTGCTTGTCAGCGGTGGCAACGGTTGCAGACACTGGCCACTATCGCGCTGTGCAAGCGTGCGCGTCCAAGCCGCAAATGCAACAAGTACGTGAACTTTTAAGCCAAGCAAAACGACCATTCGTCTTACTCGGTGGCGGTGGTTGGAGTCCCGAAGCCTGCGCACAAATGACGGCCTTCGCAGAACGCAATCATCTGCCCTTGGGTTGTGCTTTCCGCTTCCAAGATTTGATCGATAACAAGCACCCGAACTACGTTGGTGACGTTGGCATCGGCATCAACCCGAAGCTCGCGCAACGGATCAAAGATGCTGACGTAGTCTTGGCAATTGGCCCACGTTTGGGTGAAATGACCACTAGTGGCTATACGATTTTTGAAGCGCCGGTGCCTAAGCAAACGCTGATTCATGTACATAGCGATGCCCTAGAACTAGGTCGCGTGTATCAGGCACAAATGATGATCAACAGCGGCATGCAAGAATTTGCACGCGAATTGTTTGAGATGGATACGCTCGATAGCAGCGCATGGCGCCATCAGGTTGGCGAAGCCCGCGCCGAACTTCAGGCTTGGCAGCAAGAGCCCGCGATCTTCGCGCAAGAACAAGCACCTTTGAACTTGTGGCAGGTAGTGCAAGACATCAAACAGCAATGCCCAGCCGACACCATCATCACCAATGGTGCGGGCAATTATGCGACTTGGGCACACCGCTACTTCCCATATGGTGGCTGGCGCACACAGCTGGCGCCGACTTCGGGTGCCATGGGCTATAGCGTGCCTTCCGCGGTCGCGGCAAAAATTACAGCACCAGAGCGCACTGTCATCGCTTTCGCTGGCGACGGTGAATACATGATGAATGGCCAAGAGCTAGCCACCGCCGTTCAGTATCGCGCAGGGGTCATCATCATTGTTTTCAACAACGGCATGTACGGCACAATACGCATGCATCAGGAAAAAGAATTCCCCGCCCGCGTCTCTGGAACCGAACTACACAATCCTGACTTTGCGGCCTTAGCACGCGCTTATGGTGGCAGCGGAGAAGCAGTTGAAAACACGGCGGAGTTCGGGCCCGCATTGGCACGCGCCATGGCTTATACCGGTGAACACCAACTGCCTGCACTGATTGAATTGCGTTACGACGGCAATCTGATTACCCCAGGGGCGAGTTTGCAAACTCTACGCAAACAAGCCCAAGCCGCGGGAAAATAAATCGCTGGAATTAAACAGGGTAAAGAAAGGGAGATCAGAATAAACAATGATCTCCCTCCACTTAATCGGTCAATTAAGCGTACACTCTGCTAGCGACTTTCAACAGACTGCGAGCTTTGATATGCATTTATCCTTCCACGGCGCTGACCGCAATGTCACCGGATCTTGCCACCTGATTCAATGCGCTGGCAAAAAAATTCTGATTGACTGCGGGCTCTTTCAAGGCGGACGCGCACTCTCAGAAGAAAACGCAGAAGACTTCGGCTTTCATCCTTGGGAAATCGATTTCGTCTTACTAACCCATGCACATCTCGATCATTGTGGGCGCCTTCCTCTACTCGTTAAACGCGGCTTTAAAGGCGAAATCATTACGACCAGTGCCAGCAAAGATTTAGCGCGCTTAGTGTTACTCGACTCCGCACATTTGCAAGAATCTGAAGCACGTAACCGAGAAAAACGGAGTCGTCGCCAAAGGCACGAGCATGAAGCACCAGCGCCGGCGCTCTACACGCTATACGACGCCACGCGCTGCTTTGATTTTTTTGGTCGCGTCGCCGAGTATCAACAAAGTATCCCGCTCGCTGAAGGTATTACCACCTGCTTCTACGATGCTGGCCATATACTCGGCTCTGCCAGTATCGCCCTCGAGTTGGAAGAAGGTGATCACCGTCGGCGCATTGTCTTTTCCGGTGATTTAGGTAGCGATGGTCGTGTCATCTTACGTGATGCAGAACCGCCCCCACCTGCTGATTTCGTCGTGATGGAAACAACCTACGGCGACCGCTTACATCGCTCACTTGGGGCTTCGATCGAGGAGCTGTACGGCGCTATCAATGCCTGTTTCGCGCGTAACGGCAATGTCATCATTCCTAGCTTTGCCTTAGAACGTGCGCAAGAGCTTTTGTGGTATTTGCGAGAAGGTGTGGAATCGGGCGCTTTGCCTGCTGGCATGCACGTATTTCTCGATTCGCCGATGGCGATTTCAGCGACCGAGATCTATCGCCATCATCCTGAATGTTATGACGAACAAAGCGCTGATTTATTTGCCCATCAACGCGATCCGTTTACCTTGGCAAATCTGCATATCGTGCGCGATATGAACGATAGTATGGCGATCAATCAGATCAAGGGTGGCGCCGTCATCATGGCGGGCTCTGGCATGTGCACAGGTGGAAGAGTGCAACACCATCTCAAACATCATTTATGGGATAGAAATTCAAGCGTGGTATTTGTCGGCTTTGCTTCTAAGGGCACCTTGGCGCGGCAAATTATCGATGGCCAACGCAGTGTTCGTATCCTAGGCGAAGAAGTAGCAGTCAATGCCCAAATTCATACTATCAATGGTTTTTCTGCCCACGCCGACCGCGACGAATTACTAGCATGGCATCACCATATTCAGGCGCCTCATACATTTCTCGTGCATGGCGAAGATGAGGTCATGCAGCACTTTGCTGGACTTCTTCAAAACACCAAAATACATCTGCCGCAACAAGGCGAATGCTTTGATTTGCTGGCACTCTAACTCGGGTAAGTTCAAAACAAAAAAGAGCCTGTAAAATCTGTGATTGAGCAGGCTCTTCTTTTTGACGCATCAATCCAAACCAGATTCTTGGTTCGAACTTTGCCCCTATCTTTTACTTGGTCTTTTGCAGCAGATCAATCAAGGCGATCACCGTCGTTTCCACCCCCGTCTTTACCGCTGGCTCAGCGCTAATTTTAAACAAAGGGCTATGATGACTAGGCACTGGTGGACCGCCAGCCTTCTCCGCTTCAAATGCTTCTTTCGGTGTACCACCTACCGAGAAGTACACGCTGGGGATATAAGGCTTGGTTGTAAATTGCGGGAAATCTTCCGCGCCCATGTCGAGACGATGATAGTTAGGGTCGAAAATACCGACGCCTAACTTTTCCGTCCATACTTTTTTCAAGCGCTTAGTCAAAGGAATATTATTCAAAGTTGGTGGTGCAGGTTCACCAACGATGGTGATTTCTGGCAGTTGGTTTTCTGGCACACCAGCAGCGCGGGCTGTGTTAATCGCGACGCGTTTAATTGCCTTCAAGAGCATCTCACGCGTTTCAAAGCTTTCATTTCTTACGGTGAGACTTAGCTTTGCATTATCGCCAATGATATTGCTTTTGGTTCCCGCATGAAAACTACCGACAGTGATCACAGCAGGGTCGCGCGGGGCACGTTCACGGCTAATGATGGTTTGCAAGGCCAATACAATTTGAGAGCCGATCACGATGGGATCGCGACCACGATGTGGACTGGCACCATGAGCCCCTTGTCCATGAATCAAAATATCAACGGTGTCGACACCAGACCACGGTGAGCCTTCTACTGCATCAATCTTGCCTGCCTCAACTGCTGCGTTGACATGGAAGGTGATGGCGTAGTCTGGTTGCCCAAATTTCTTCCACAGTTGATCGTCCATCATAGCCTTTGCGCCAGCGACGATCTCTTCTGCAGGTTGGCCGACTAACATCAAGGTACCGGACCACTCTTTACGACGCGCTGCCATTTGTCTCGCTGTTCCAACCATACTGGTGATGTGCACATCATGGCCACAGGCATGCATCACTGGCATCAGGTTGCCGGCTAGGTCTTTTTGCATCACCGTTGAGGCATTCGGCAAACCGGATTTCTCTTGAACTGGCAATCCATCCATGTCAGCACGAAGCATCACCAACGGCCCTGGGCCATTCTTCAAGATAGCAACGACACCGGTCTTGCCCACCGCTTCAGTCACTTCAAAGCCCGCAGCACGCAATTCTTTCGCTAAACGCGCCGAAGTATTGGTTTCCACAAACGATAGTTCAGGGTTGCGATGAAAATAGTCAAACAAAGCACCTAGGCTTGCTTTATAGTCTTTATCAATCGACGCCTTTAAATCCGCTTGCGCCAAAACAGGTGTAGCACACAGGGCGATTGGCGTGAACAATGCACAGCTAGCAATCAAACGTTTCATCCAGACTCTCCAAAAAGACAAATACATACAGAGAGCACAGCTTAGTGCGAAGTGAATAGAAAGTGCAGATAAACTCTCAGCATTCGATCAATTACGCGCAATTTACAACAAACCATGTTGAGCTCAAACCACATTTAACTATGCAAAAAATTCAAAGGTCACGCATCCCCACTAGCATCTGGACTCTAGGCTTAGTTAGCATGTTAATGGATATTTCTTCAGAAATGATCCATAGCCTCTTGCCTGTCTTTATGGTCAGTAGTTTAGGGATGAGTGTAATGCTGGTCGGCCTGATTGATGGGATCGCGGAATCAACCACACTCATCGTCAAAGTATTTTCTGGAGCACTTAGCGACAAACTCGGCAAACGTAAGTCTTTGGCTGTCATTGGTTATGGTCTGAGTGCCTTTTCCAAACCTTTTTTTGCTTTGGCGCAGGGCTTAAATCTTTTACTCTTCGCCCGCATGTGCGACCGCATCGGCAAAGGTATACGCGGTGCACCCAGAGATGCGCTGATCGCCGACATCACGCCACCCGAGATTCGTGGTGCGGCTTTCGGTCTGCGTCAATCGCTCGACACCCTTGGGGCCGTCGCCGGTCCTTTGTTGGCCACTGGCTTGATGATTATATGGGCGAACGATTTCAGATTAGTATTCTGGCTGGCGGCGATACCAGGCTTCGCCGCCATGTTCCTATTGCTTTTCGGCGTTCAAGAGCCAAAGACCATACCCAAGCCAAGCGACGGTTTTCCTTTGCAGGCCAAAAATCTACGTCGCTTATCAAGCCGTTATTGGTCAGTCGTGTTACTTGGTGGACTGTTCACCCTCGCGCGCTTCAGCGAGGCTTTTTTACTGTTGCGCGCACAACAACTCGAGATTCCTATGGCCTACATCCCTCTCGTGATGGTGGCGATGAACCTGATTTATGCAGTATCGGCCTATCCTTTTGGGAAATTATCCGATCGTAGCGCCCCTTCCACCCTGCTCGCCGCTGGGCTCTTGGTCCTGATCGTCGCTGACCTCATGTTTGCACTCAGTGCCTCGTGGCTTGGCCTAATTGTCGGTGTGGCGCTATGGGGTATACACATGGGGATGACGCAAGGGCTACTGGCCAGCATGGTCGCGTCGCACGCACCAGCAGAGCTGCGCGGCACCGCTTTTGGCATGTTCAATCTCATCAGTGGTATCTGTCTTCTCATAGCTAGCTTGATCGCTGGCATGTTATGGGAAAGCATGGGTTCCACAGCAACCTTTTTCGCTGGTGCAGCGTTCGCAGCGACTTCACTGGTATTACTTTTCTCCATGAATTTGAACCGCAAGCTGACGTCGTAATTTTGCTGCATTTTTCATCAATTTTCTTGCCTTGCAGCAAAAATAGGCAGAAGATAAGCTGTCTGACACAGTCTTCGCGTATCCCTCACACAGGAGAAACATCATGATGCTTGTCCGTTCTCGTCCGCAGCTTTTCGGTTCCAAACTTCGCGTCAAATCACTTCTGCTTGGCGTAGCTGGCCTTGCCGCGATGAATACCCTATCGTCACCTGCCTTTGCGCAAGAAGCTTCCTCCGATTTCAAAGTCACTGGTTTCGTCTCGGTTGTCGGCGGCAAGGTGATCAGTGGCGATGCCAATGGTGTACCAGTGGCGGGTGAAAAATGCCCTTGCTATACAGCTGACTGGGGTAACGCTGGTGTCTATCGCGACAATTTTTCACTCAAACCCGAATCCCGTGCAGGAATTCAGCTCAATTACAAACCGACGGCGGACTTGAGTTTAGTCGGGCAAGTCGTGGTACGGGGCACCGACTCCACCCCAAATGTTCAATGGGCATATGGCGGCTACAAATTCGATAAGCACTGGGAACTACAAGTCGGTCGCAAACGCATTCCTTTGTACTACTATTCCGACTTCCAAGACATTGGCTTGTCCTACCCTTGGGTCAGCACCCCGCCAGAACTGTATGGCTGGGAGGTCACCAACTACAATGGCGCTAGTCTGCGCTATAACAATAGCTTTGGAGATACAAACGTCACTGCGAGTATCTTCGGCGGTTCTGAAACTGCAAAAGATCCCCTGTACTTGACACTGTATTACCCGAACAAGTCTGAAGTTTCTTGGAAAAGTATCGTTGGCGGCGACCTCGAGATCAATCAAGGCGCGCTGACAGTGCGCGGCGTCTATATGACTTCAACCGCTCGCACCAAAGTTTTCGCCTTAGGAATAGATGATTCCGCGAAACTCAGCGCATTTGGTGTTGCGATGAACCTCGATCTCGATCAGTGGTTTATTCTTTCGGAACTGACCCAACTTGAGCGCAAGTTCAACAACGCCGGATATTCCTACAAAGCGCCTGCATTCACGTTCGGTGCCGGTGTACATTTAGGTGAATGGACTCCTTTCTTGAACTACGCGCAGTATAAGGAATCAAGCTCTGACGAGAAAAAATATGCACCTCAGTCATTTAAACGCCTCTCTTTGACACTGAAATACGACATCGATGCAAGTAGCGCCGTCAAAGCACAGGTCGATCGCCACACCGACATCACCAAAAATTTTGGTGGGAATGCGACCGTTTTCCGTCTCAGTTATGACCGTGTGTTTTAATGAGGAGTATCGATCATGAAAAAACTTATCTTCATTGTGGCAACCATCACTGGTCTTAGCTTAACTAATATAGCTTGTGCGCAAATTGCGGTCGTTGTGAGTGCCAAAAGCCCTGCAACTGGTTTGAATAAGGAACAAACAGCGGCGCTATTTTTGGGGAAATCATCTCAATTACCGGGAGCTGGTGCGCCCGTTCTAGTTGACCAGGGTGAGACCTCAGAAGTACGTAAAAATTTCTACGGCAAGGTCGCTGATAAAACGCCAGCACAGGTGAAAGCGATCTGGGCGCGCCTGGTGTTTTCTGGCAAATCGACACCACCAAAGGAAGCATCCAGCAGCGCGGATGTGAAGAAGCTAGTTGCTGCCAACCCTGACGCCGTTGGCTATATTGAGAAAAGCGCGGTTGACCCTAGCGTAAAAGTCTTGCTAGAAATTGACTAAATGAGGTTTGATCGGAGGCAGCAGCCCAGTCTCCGATCCCCCACATTTGCTCTAGTTTTGCATTTCAAACTGCACTAGTTTCACCTTCAATCCCTAGCTTCGACGCTATCCACACAAACAATTGTTTGTATCACCTCGTTCCAAGGTAAAATTTGACTTTCGCTGCGATTCAGCAGCCACGTTTCTATCTTGAGGACAGTATGAAATTCTCCCCACGTTTTATCTCGCTCGCGGTTTTGTCTTTGTTTACCGCTGCCGGCACAGCGAACGCTTCGACTGATTTCAATCAACTCAAAAGCTTAAGCCAAAGCGAATTTAATCAACTTGCAAAAGACTTCACTGCCGCTGGAAGTTACAAAGCGATTACGCCCGCTACACCACTCGGTATTACCGGCTTCGATCTCGGTGGTGAGATTAGTGTCACACAATTAGAGAATAGCGCCGTATGGAAAAAAGCAGGGGCAAATGTTTCTGCTCTGCCTATGCCAAAATTACATTTGACTAAAGGCTTACCTTTCAATATCGATGTCGGTGCATCTCTCATTGCGGTACCCGATTCAAATATTAAACTTCTTGGTCTCGAAGCACGTTATGCTTTGCTTGAAGGCGGGGTAGCAACGCCAGCCGTTGGTGTGCGCGCTGCTTACAGTAAATTGTCCGGCGTCGATCAATTAGGCTTTGATGCCAAAAGTGTAGAGCTAGTCGCTTCCAAAGGATTCTTGATGTTGACGCCCTATGTCGGTGTCGGTCGTGTTTGGGGATCAGTTACACCGCATGTCGGCACGCTCCAAAAAACATCACCTACTTCAAGCAAGGTATTTGCGGGTTTAAACGCTAATTTCGGCCTATTCAATGTCGCTGGTGAAGTTGATCGCACAGGCAGCAACGATACCGTCAGTGTGAAGCTGGGCTTCCGCTGGTAAGTACAGAAAAATCACACAGTTCAGGACGCGTCTATGCCCCAAGTCGAGATCCACTTTGAACTTCTAGGCGAGTCGGCCGCCAGCATACAAGCGCGGCCGAAAACAGGCTTGAACATCGCTGCACCGGACTTGCAGTTGCAACGCAAGATCTGGCAAGTGGCGAAAGTCTTAGGGCAAGAATACCAATCTCAAGATATCGTGCCGGGCATGAATAACTTGACCGTGTTGTTTGACCCAACACAAGACAGTGGTGAACTTTGGCTGCAACGAATGCGGGCTGTGTGGGACAAAACAGAGGCTGAAAGTTTTCATCAGCGCCAAGTCGATATTCCAGTGTGTTATGGCGGCGTACATGGTCCTGATCTGTCATTGGTCGCGGAACACTGTGAACTCAGTGAGAGCGAAGTCGTGCGCCTTCATAGCGAAACAAGCTATACAGTTTACTTTCTCGGCTTTCAACCAGGTTTTGCTTACATGGGAGGCCTAGCTGCGCGACTCAATACACCGCGTCGCGCCGAACCACGCCTCTTGGTGCCGGCTGGCTCGGTTGGCATAGGTGGGAGTCAAACCGGGATTTACCCCAGCGAAAGTCCAGGGGGATGGCAGTTAATCGGCTGGACGCCGACGTGCCTCTTCGATCCAAAAAACTCAGCTGCCAGCTTGCTAGGCCCCGGTGACTTAGTGCGTTTTCGCGTCGAGGACATCGATGTCTAACTTGCTGCCAACAACCGATTCGAAAATTGAGATCGTACAAGCCGGTATACAAACCACAATACAAGACTTGGGGCGTTACGGCTCTCGCCATCTTGGGATCGCTCAAGCCGGCGCACTCGACCCGCAGTCACTAGCTTTAGCCAATACTTTAGTCGGTAATGCAGCCAATCTTGCTGGCTTGGAAGTTGTTATTGGGCCACTTGAAGTCCGCTTTCATCAACCGACCTGGTTCGCCATTTGTGGTGCCGATTTCGCAGCGAGTCTCGATGGCAAACCAATTGCCCCAGGTTGGCGATACCAGGCAAATGCAGGGCAAAAGTTGTTACTCCGTGGCCCACAACGAGAATGTCGAGCATATCTTGCCATCAGTGGTGGCATCCTTTGCGATGTTGTGCTCGGAGCAAGGGCGACCGATTTACAAGCAGGATTTGGTGGGCTTAATGGACGCGCTTTGCGCAAACATGATGTGTTAATGCTGGGTAATAGCACTAACTTCCATCGGAGTATCGGTGTTCAACAGCGCAAATGGACACCCGAAATTCGCGCAGTCGTAGGGCCGGAGTTCGATCAATTTAGCAAAAAAGCGCAACATGACTTCTGGCATCATGCGTGGAAAGTCACGAATCAGAGCAATCGCATGGGCTATCGCTTGCAAGGCAACCGTCTTGATCGTTGCAGCAAGCAAGACCTGTTTTCCCACGCGGTGATGCCGGGCGTGGTGCAAGTGCCACCCAACGGGCAACCAATTGTTTTGCTGGCCGACGCCCAAACAACGGGAGGTTATCCTCGCATCACTTGTGTGATACAAGCCGATCTGTGGAAGCTCGCGCAGACACCAATCGGTAAAAGCTTTTGCTTTATTCGTGTCGATCTTGACGCGGCCAGAAATGCGGCACTAGAGTCACAACAAGAATTACAAAAGATACGACAGCAGCTCCATCACTATGGCTGAAAACTTATCATCATTAAAGACCTATCGCATCGACCTCAACGCCGATCTGGGTGAAGGTGGCGATACCGATGATGCGATTCTCGCCTTGGTCAGTTCGGCCAATATCGCCTGCGGTGGTCATACGGGAGATACGCAAAGCATGGAGCGTGCACTCAAGTGCGCCAAGCAACATGGAGTTGCCATAGGCGCTCACCCCAGCTTTCCCGACCGAGAAAATTTCGGTCGCAAGGCGATGCAACTTGACAGCGAACTTCTATTCTCCCATTTGCTAGAGCAAGTACAAAGTCTCGCCACACTGGCCGATGCACTTGATTTGCACCTTACCCACATCAAGCCGCACGGCGCGCTGTACAATCAGGCTGCGCATGACCCAATGTTGGCAGACGTAATTATTCGCTTAGTGCAGAGCCTTGGCCTCAATTGCCGTCTGTTCGCACTTGCCGCTAGCCCCTTAGTCCAGCGCGCACGCCAAGCAGGAATCACCGTCATTGAAGAAGCATTCGCCGATCGCCGCTACCAAAACGATGCCAGCTTGGTGCCGCGCCACATGGAGCGTGCAGTCATCGAATCTGTCACGATCGCAACAGATCAAAGCATAGACCTGATCAAGAATCAACGTCTCACCACCATCAGTGGTCAAAGCATAGCGCTCAATGCACGCACTTTATGCGTGCACGGTGATGGCGAACATGCTCTGCAATTAATTCAACATCTACGACAAGAATTTGCGCGGCAACAAATTCAGGTTGCATCTTACCTCTCGCCATAAAATCAATATCGGAGACATCGTGAACAGTGCACTACTTCTACCTTTGATAGGCATACCCATTATCGTTTTCGGCTTTGCCTTCCGCTTTAATCCCTTGCTGGTGGTAATAGGCGCAGGCTTGGCAACTGGTCTCGCAGTTGGCATGGATTTCGTGCTTCTGTTAGAAACCTTCGGCGAGAAATTTATGAATAGCCGTCAAATCGCCTGTGTGATTTTAATCTTCCCGGTCATCGCCCTACTCGAGCGCTATGGCTTAAAAGAACGCGCGCAAACTTGGATACGCGGTATTCGCAGCGCCACCACAGGTCGCATCTTTATGCTGTATCTTGTTGTTCGCCAGTTTACCAGCGCACTGGGCTTGACTAGCCTCGGTGGCCATCCACAAACGGTACGCCCACTTTTAGTCCCAATGGCTGAAGGAGCGGCACTGCACGAATACGGCGATCTTCCACCTGAACTACGCGACAAAATCGCCGCGCACGCGGCGGCATGCGATAACATCGCACTGTTTTTCGGCGAAGATATTTTTATTGCCTTTGGTGCGGTTTTATTGATGAGCAATTTTCTCAAAGAGAATGGGATTAGCAATGTTGAGCCGCTAAGCATAGGCTTATGGGCCATCCCGACCGCCATCTGCGCACTCGTCATCCACTTATTCCGGTTATCACTGCTCGATGCACGCATTGCTAAAGAAGTTGCCGTATGGCGTCAACAAACCGGCACGGGAGCGCAAGCATGAACGCACTCCATAGTTGGATCAGCATCGATATCGTTTTCTATCTTGTCGGTGCCTTGTTATTGGCAGTGTCTGTTCTGAACGCCATTGACCGCAGCAATCCTAAGCGCTATACCACCGCTCTATTTTGGTTTCTGTTCAGCATCGGTTTCCTGTTTGGCGATCTGCTCATTATGACCTTAGGCAAAAGCACGACCTATCGATTGATTGGCGTGATCGTCATGCTACTGGCAGTTTTGGCGGGCGCCAACCTATTAGGCTCGGGTCAAACAAAATCAACTGAGGTCGAAGCGAAACAAGCCTCGGCCAATCGGCTTGGTAATAAACTATTCTTGCCCGCAGTGTTTATACCGGTGATTACCGTTCTACTGACACTGCTGGGTAAAAATATTGCGATTGCTGGAATCCCCTTACTCGACCCCAAAAATCTCACTTTAGCTTGCCTAGCATTGGCTTGCGTACTGAGTCTCGGCTTTGCCTGCGTCATGACCACAGGCACACCAAATGAATCCATCAAGGAAGCGCGGCGATTAGTGGATGCAGTCGGCTGGACTTTGATTTTACCGATGATGTTGGCCATGCTAGGGGGCGTGTTTGTGGTGGCAAAGACAGGGGTATCAATTCAGGCACTTGTGAGCACACTCGTCAACCCTGAGAGTCGCGTTGCCTTGATTATTATTTATGCGCTGGGGATGGCTTTGTTCACCATGATCATGGGCAATGCGTTTGCTGCTTTTCCGGTGATGGCAGCGGGGATCGCCTTGCCCTTCTTGATCGTGCAACACCATGCCAACCCTGCTCCCTTAGTTGCTTTAGGTATGCTATCTGGCTATTGCGGTACTTTGATGACACCGATGGCTGCGAACTTCAATATTGTCCCTGCGGCTCTGCTTGAGCTCAAAGACAAGTATCAGATTATTCGATATCAAATTCCGACGGCAATCGGCGTGTTAATCTGCAATATTCTTCTAATGATCGCTTTGGTATAAGGTTACAAATTCCCCCATGGCAAGCATACTCTTGACGGGCTTTACACCGTTTAACCACGAAACCACTAATCCTTCTTGGCAAGCGGTAAAACAATTTGCGGGCAAGACAACCAGCGATGGCAGTCATATCCATGTAGCAGAGCTCCCCTGCGAGTTTGGCCGCGCCACTGAAGTGTTGCGGCACTTAATTCAACAACATCAAGCCGACATTGTCATTTGCGTTGGACAAGCGGGTGGACGCTCGGAAATTAGTGTGGAGCGAGTCGCCATCAACGTTGATGACGCGCGCATTCCTGACAACGCTGGTCTACAACCTATCGATGAAGCGATCGAAGCGACTGGTGAAAACGCCTATTTCAGCACACTGCCAATCAAAGCCATCGTCTACGAATTACGACAAGCCGGCATTCCGGCTCATGTATCGCAGAGTGCCGGCACCTATGTTTGCAATCATGTATTTTATGGCCTGATGCATTACGCACGACAACACCCGCACATCAAACGTGCAGGTTTTATCCACATCCCTTACCTGCCTGAACAGGCAGTACACCACCCCGGTGCCGCTAGTATGTCGCTTGAAAATCTACTAAACAGCCTTAGCCTCGCTCTAGAAGTAACTACTAAACACGGCAAAGACTTGAAGCTCAGTGACGGTAGCCTCAGCTAGTAGTTAGCTAAAACGCAAGTTGAGAAGTGATGTTTTTTGGAAACTAATTTCCCAATTGAACGTTTTTTAATGCAAGGACGCTCAAAACTTGTTTAAAATCATTCGTAATACTTTCTACACAGCCATCATGTGAATGCTGGGATGCGATTCATTCCGGGTTCAGCCTAACTGGAACAAGTAGAAAGCCAGTAGCAAAGAACGAGAAGTAAATCGAAAAGCAGCAGAGTGCGGGCAATAGTTGCTCAAGGATTTCACCAATTAAGACTCAGCTTGATCAAGTATGAGCATTGGTGAGACACATTGCCTCGTAAGACACATCAATCAGGATGGGTAATTATGCAAAAAGATTTTTTTCGGCAACCAGTTTTTGCTTACATTAGCGGCGGCGCGGTTTGCTTGCTGGCGCTTATCTTAGCTTGGCAACAGCCTAGCTTTCTTAGTTTTGGTCTCGTTGTTTTGATCGGTATCATCACGGTGCTGATGGTAACCACCTTACTCCGCAGTTTTGCAGTTCAAGAGAGCCTAGAAGCGGAAGATGAGAAACTCCAACTCGACGCTGAACTGGCACATCGTTTAGGTGATCTGCTGCAGAACATTTTGCCGCTGTGGAATTCCCATGTTGAAACAGTAAAGAACCATTCTGAGCAGTCGGTACAACAATTAATCATGAGTTTCTCATCGATGGTGCACGAGTTCGATAAAGCTGGTTTTGGTGGGGTCAGCAATGTTGAACTCAATGCTGCTAAAAATTCTGACGCCACCATCACTTTGCTGCAGCTCTGCAAAAAAGAGCTGGCTCCTGTGATTAATTCACTATCGCAAATGATTGATAGCAAAGATGAGCTCCTCAACTGCATACGTGATCTAGCCAAATCGACTGCAGACATGAACAATATGGCGCATGAGGTAGGACAAATCGCAGCACAGACAAATTTGCTAGCGATTAATGCCGCGATTGAAGCCGCGCGCGTCGGCATCCAAGGCCGTGGTTTCGCCGTCGTTGCGGACGAAGTTCGCAAGCTTTCCCAACTGTCTGCAGAGACGGGAAAACGCATGGGTGAACGTGTCAACCATATCTCTGCTGTGATGAAAGTCGCGCTGAGTGCAGCCGACCGTTCGGCCATTCAAGACAAAAAAGTGCTCGAGGTGTCTGGCGCGGTTGTGCGGGACGTTTTATCCCATGTCGAAACCATGGGCGATGCGGCTCAACAAATGCTTCATCACGGCAATGTAATTCGCAGCGATATTGAAGATCTCTTAGTCACTCTCCAGTTCCAAGATCGCATCAGCCAAATTCTACAAGTGGTGAAAAACGACATTGCCAAACTAGAGAAGACTGCCGCTGAATTTAACAATGGAAATTTCCCTGAAACGGCGACTTGGTTGGACGAGTTGAAAAATACTTATACCATGCACGATGAGCATCGTAGTCATGGTTCTGGTGGTGCCGCGGCAGTTAGCAATGACTCGGAAATTACTTTCTTCTAAATCCAAATTCGAATGACGGTTTCAGCAAGCCTCTCAATATTGAGAGTTGCAAGGGGTTCCCAAGCTTGGGAATTTGTCCAAATCTGATCCAAGTGGAGCGTTGAGTGCTAGAGTCGCCAAGCAAACCAAGGATATTGATTGTCGAAGACGACGAATTAGTAGCCATATTTATCCAGCTCAAACTGGAATTATTTGGCTATCAAACCGTCGGTCAGACCTCGCGCGGCGAAGAAGCCATCGAGCTAGCTGGTAAACTCAAACCAGATCTGATCCTGATGGACATCCAGCTTGCGGGTGAAATGGATGGGATTGTCGCAGCCGAAAAAATACGCGCCAACTTCACTCTACCGGTGGTTTTCCTCACTGGGAACAAGTCTGAAGTAGATTTCAAACGGGCCACTCAAGCAAATGCCTTTGGCTATATCGTCAAACCTTTCTCTGATCAGGAATTACGTGCCGTCATCGAGATGGCACTGTATAAGCACCAAGCGGAAACCAAATTGCAAATCAGCGATTTGGCGCTGAAAGCCATTTCCCAAGGCGTCATTATCACCACGCCAGATCAAAAGATCATATCGATTAACCAAGCATTCACCGAACAGACGGGATACTCCTCGAGTGATATCGTTGGTCTCACTTGCCGCATCTTACAAGGGCCCGCCACTAGCCCAGCCAGTAGGCAGGCCATTCATGAGGCGATTTCACAAGGCAAACCCTATTTTGGCGAGATCCTCAATTATCGCAAAGACGAATCGATGTTCTGGAACGAATTATCGATTACACCCGCCTTTGATGAGCAAGGGCAGCTGACGCATTTTATCGGCATCACCCGTGATATCACTGAGCGGAAAAGCACGCTTGAAGCGCTAAGACAAAGCGAGCACGACCTCCTTGAAGCCGAAAAGTCGTCCCACGTTGGTCACTGGATCTGGGATGCGTCGACCAACAAGATTAGTTGGTCGGAAGAGATGAAGAGGATCTGGCAACGCGACCCCGATGAGTTCAATGGCGACTTATTCGAAATGATACGGCGCACTGTGCTTCCAGAGGATCAAGCGACCGTCATCGGCACCTGTAAAGAGGCGTTTCAAGAACGCGCAGAATACACCCCATTCGAGTATCGAATTTTTCTGCCTGACGGGGGTATTTGCAATATCTGGGCCAAAACTGGCCGCAAACAAAGAGATGCGCGTGGCAAGATTACACGTCTGACTGGCACCGTCCAAGACATCACTGAACGCAAACAGGCTGAAGAGGAGCGTCGCCTCAACGACGCACGTATGGAGCAAGCTTTCGGCAGCTCGCCAATCGGTATGGCCTTGATTGATATCGAGGGCAAGGTCTTACGTGTGAATCGTGTTCTGTGCAATATGTTTGGCTATAGCGAAGAAGAATTATTACGCCACGATTGGAAGAAATTTACGCACCCGGATGACGTGAACTCAGATAAGCACCTAATACAACAGTTACTAAAAGGTGAAATCGAAAGTTACGAGATTCACAAGCGTTACTATCACAAAGATTCAACCTTGGTTTGGTTGCAAGGCAATATCTCTTTGGTGCGAGATGCTTTCGGCACGCCTGTCAATTTCGTCACCCAAATCCAAGACATCACGCAACGTCTCACTTACGAAGCACAGCTAAACCAGCTCTCACAGGCGGTCGAACAAAGTACCGAGGCCATCATCATCACCGATGTTATTGGGAAGATCGAATACGTCAATCAGACCTTTGTAATAAAGTCGGGCTACGAGAAATCCGAGGTGATTGGACGCTATCCCAATATTCTTAACTCAGGCCAAACGCCGAAAGAAGTGTTTAGCACGCTATGGAAAACCATACGAGCAGGTGAAACGTGGAAAGGCGAGTTAATCAACAAACGCAAAGATGGAAGCCTCTCAGTCGAATACGCAACGATCTCTCCGCTGCGACAAAGCGACGGCACCATTACACACTTTGTATCAACCCAAGAAGATATTAATGAGAAGAAGAAACTGGGCGAAGAGCTCGACAAGCATAGACATCATCTTGAGGAGTTAGTAGAGAGCCGCACTGAAGAGTTAGCGGTAGCCCGTCAGCTTGCAGAAGCCGCAAATCGGGCTAAGAGTAACTTCATTGCCAATATGAGTCATGAAATCCGCACACCGATGAACGGCGTGTTAGGCATGACCTACTTAGCACTCACTAGCACTACCGATCCTAAGCTGCGTGACTATCTGCAAAAGATTCATCTCTCAGGCCAACATCTTTTGCATATCGTCGATGATATTCTCGACTTCTCAAAAATCGAAGCCGGCAAGATGACCATCGAGGGCGTCGATTTTAGTCTTGAAGAGCTGATGAATAAACTGTCGGCGATTATGAACACGAAAGTCGCGGGACGACGCCTAAGTTTGTCGATATCGGTGGCACCTGATGTCCCTATGCATATGCATGGCGATCCGCATCGACTGAGTCAAATCTTGATCAATTACACCAATAATGCGATCAAGTTCACCGAGCAAGGCGAGATTAAGGTTCGCGTCAGAAAAGTCAATGACACGCCGAGCGGCTGGCTTGTAAGATTTGAAGTAGAAGATCCTGGAATTGGCATGACGCCTGAACAGCAGGCCAAACTGTTCCAATCTTTCGAACAAGCCGACAGTTCCACCACACGTAAATATGGTGGAACTGGATTGGGCTTAGCGATCAGTAAGCAATTGGCGATTTTAATGGGCGGCGAAGTCGGTGTCATCAGCACGCCAAATGTGGGCAGCACGTTTTGGTTTACCGCCATGTTGGAACAAACCAAAGGCCCTGCGCTTGAGAAGAGTAGCAGCATCACCCCACAGAACGTATTGGCGCGCCTCAAACGGATCAATCAAACCGAGCACCCGGTTAGGATCTTGCTAGTCGATGACAATGAATTCAACCAACAAGTGGGTACCGAGCTACTGGAATCGGCCAAGTGCTTAGTCAAAGTCGCGGGTGATGGTCAGCAAGCACTCAATACGATTAGTGAGAATGAATTCGACTGCGTATTGATGGATATTCAAATGCCGATCATGGACGGCTTAGAGGCAACCCGTCGCATCCGCAGCAACGCCAAGTACGCAGATTTGCCAGTGATTGCGATCACTGCCAATGCCATGAATGAAGATCGCATTCACTGTCTTTCTGCTGGCATGAATGACTTCATCCCGAAACCCTTTGCGCCTGATATTTTGTACGCAACAATTTTACGTTGGATTAGTGATAGTACTGAAGAGATCGTCTTGCCGGAAGAAGTCATCGAACAAGCCGAAGTGCCCTTGCTGCCAAGCTTAACCATAGACCTCAGCATCTTGGCAGGTTTAGTCGGCAATGCCCCCGATAAGATTGGTAAATTTGCGCTTAAATTTCTCGACTCCGCACAGCGGAGCCTGCAAGAAATCAGAGAGGCAAGAGAAGCAAATGATCTAACTGGTCTATGTGCATTAGGTCATCGTCTTAAATCAAGTGCTCGTACGGTGGGAGCCAGTAAATTTGCCGATCTTTGCCACAATCTAGAGCAGCTCAAGGCTGGTGGAAGCCTGCAAGATGCGGACAAAATCATTGCCGAACTAACTCCGATGTTGGTCACGATAGAACAGGAAATCTCCGCCTATCTCAATCCTGCAGATCCGCCACCAGACATTATCATCAAGTTAGATAAAGCCCGCACAGATGCGGTGAAGGCTTCAACACCTGTCGCGCTAAAACCAAATATGCATGTGGTCGTGTTAGAAGACGACCGCATTGATATGGAGATTGTGTGTACCAGCTTGCGTAAGTTTGGCATTACCCACATTTCTACCTGTACCGATGGTAATCAAGCCTTGGCAGTGGTTCGCACTTACGAGCCTGATATTATTATTTGCGATTTGAATATGCCAGGTATGGACGGCATCAGTTTCTTACGTTTTGCGGCAGAACACAATTTTACAGGCGGTGTGATTATTCTCAGCTCTGTCGATCGAAGTGTGATGAAGGCGGCTGAGAATTTAGTCAAAGCCTATGGCCTACACCTCTTGGCATCACTGCGTAAGCCCCTCAACGAAGATGAAATGTTGCAGGCGCTCGCCAAACAAACACCATCGAGTGTAGAACATCATCGCATGTCGAAGGTGGCAGTTCTGTCGCTGCAAGAGCTTCAAAAAGGCTTCGCTGACGATTGTGTTGAGGTGTTTTATCAACCCAAGATTTCGATCGCCACTAAACGCGTAATCGGTGCCGAATGTTTGGCCCGCTGGCGCCATCCCGTGCGTGGTCTACTCGGCCCGGCGGCTTTTATTTCTGTGATAGAGACACATGGTCTAATTGATATTATGACCAAGATTATTCTCGAGAAGAGCGCTGCCCAATTACGTAAATGGTATAACCAAGGACATCAACTGAAGCTTGCCGTGAATGTCTCCATGGACAATCTTAATCAATTGAACTTGCCGGAAGAGTTTGAATCTATCGTACAAGCGGTAGGCGTACGTCCTTCTCAATTCATTTTGGAGTTGACCGAAACTCGCTTGATGGAGAACTTAACCGTTAGTTTAGAGATCCTGACGCGTTTACGTCTGAAAGGTTTTGGCCTTTCTATTGATGACTTCGGTACTGGTTTCTCCACCATGGAAAACTTAAAACAATTGCCGTTTACCGAATTAAAAGTCGATCGTGCTTTCGTCAATGGCGCGGTACAAGATGAGGCAGCACGAGCTATCCTCAGCTCAAGTATTCAACTAGGAAAAATATTCCATCTAAACCTCGTTGCAGAAGGCGTCGAAACGCAACAGGATTGGGATTTGATCGCGGAATCAGGTTGTGACGAGGTGCAAGGTTACTTCGTCGCGCAGCCAATGCCAGCAGATCAATTCATCGAATGGAAAATAGAGTGGGAGAAAAAAATGCGTCGTGAGGGGAATCGCCCAAACTGACGTACTTCAGCAATCAGCAAATTCGATCTCTTTTTGAGGAATAGTGAGCTATGAGTAATGCAAAATATCAAGACCTGAGTGTATTGATTGTGGATGACGATGAGTTCCAAGTCGACTTTGTGTCCGACTTGCTCAATGATATGGGTATATCCCGCATCACTACAGCCACAGGCGGAAAAGATGGTCTTCGCGCCTTTGACAAAGCGGATCCCAAGCCTGACTTACTTTTGTGCGACATCCAAATGCCCGACATCGATGGCTTCGAGTTCATGAAGGCGATGGGCGAACGTAAGTTTTTTGGTGGCGTGATTTTAATGTCTGGACAAGGCTCTCGCGTGCTTTACTCAGCTTCCTTAGTCGCACAACTTTCTCGCCAAAATTTCCTGGGCAATATAGAAAAACCTGTCAACAAGAAAGATGTTGCTGAAAAGATAGATCAGATGTTGCAAAATCAATAAAGTAGTTCTACCAAAATCGCCGCAACCCACCATGAATCGCGGCGAAATGAGGCTATCTCGCACAGATCGTCATCACTTTCTTTGATAACACCGCGATCTGGCCGACATTGTCTTATAATGCCCGCAAATTAATGCGGGCATTTTTTATTTACCTTTCCTTTTATTCACTTTCCACCATGAATATTTTGCTTTGGTTAGTCGTTCTCTATTGGATCATCTCTGTCGGTATTGGCTTATATGCTGCGCGTTATGTCAACAACTCCAAGGACTTCGCGGTCGCTGGCCGTTCTTTACCAATGTACATCGTTACCGCGACCGTATTCGCGACCTGGTTTGGTTCGGAGACAGTACTGGGTATTTCCTCGACCTTCGTTAAAGAAGGCCTCAAAGGCGTGGTTGCGGATCCGTTTGGCTCTTCATTGTGTTTGATCTTTGTCGGCTTATTTTTTGCGCGCCCTCTATACCGGATGAACTTATTGACGATTGGTGACTACTATCGCAATAAATATGGACGCACGGTGGAAATCTTAGTCTCGCTGTGTATCGTAGTCTCATATCTTGGCTGGGTTGCCGCACAGATTAAGGCTTTAGGCTTAGTTTTTAGTGTGGTATCTGGAGGCGCGATTGATATGAACACCGGCATGATCATCGGCGCCGGTAGTGTCTTGATTTACACCTTGATGGGTGGCATGTGGTCAGTGGCAATTACCGATTTTCTGCAAATGATCATTATTATGATTGGTATGCTCTATATGGGTTGGGAAGTATCCAATATGGTTGGTGGAGCGGGTCATGTCGTCGAACACGCAGTGCAAGCAGGCAAAATGGAATTCTGGCCAGCGCCGACCTCGCGCGAAGTATTGTGGTTCTTTGCAGCTTGGATCACGATGATGTTGGGCTCCATTCCACAGCAAGACGTTTTCCAACGGGTCGCGTCTGCTCATTCTGAAAATGCGGCGGCCAATTCCGCTGTATTGGGTGGCAGTCTATACTTCCTCTTCGCTTTCATCCCCATGTTCTTGGCCTACTCTGCGACCTTGATCGACCCTAAGATGGTAGAAAGCCTGCTCGGCACCGATCCGCAAATGATCTTGCCGACATTAATCATGACAAAAATGCCACTATTGGCCCAAGTGATGTTCTTTGGCGCCCTACTCTCGGCGATTAAGAGTTGTGCCAGTGCGACCTTGTTGGCTCCTTCCGTGACTTTTTCTGAAAACATATTAAGACCGCTATTCAAGAATCAAAGCGATCAGCAGTTCCTATTCATGATGCGTGTGGTGGTCTTGGTGTTTACAGCGATCGTGACACTGTTCGCGATGAATACCGAAGCCAGTATCTACAAGATGGTCGAAAATGCGTATAAGGTCACTCTAGTTGCGGCTTTTGTGCCACTTGCTTTCGGACTTTACTGGAAGCGAGCCACCACACAAGGCGCACAACTTTCTATCGTGTTTGGGCTTGTTTCATGGATTACATTAGAGGTGAGCGCACCAGAAGGTTTCTGGCCGCCACAACTGGTGGGCGTCTTAATGAGCTTCGCGGGTATGTTTTTCGGTTCATTATTGCCTCAAGTAATCGGCAATAACCACAGAAAACATGCATAAAACATCATTTTTCTGAATCAAATACGGGCTTTTGGTAGATTCCATTCAAATCTGCAAAAGCCCGCAATAAGCCGTTATAATTCAGGGTTTTACGAGTTTTTGTCTGGGAAGAAAATGCCTATCTACGCTTATCGCTGCGAAGCATGCGGCTTTGCCAAAGATGTGTTGCAAAAGATGTCGGATGAGCCTTTGACGGTTTGTCCCGAGTGTCAACAAGCAAGTTTCAAGAAACAAATCACTGCTGCTGGCTTTCAGTTGAAAGGATCTGGCTGGTATGTGACTGATTTCCGAGGTGGTTCGGGTGGTACCGGGGCCGCTGGAGGTGCAACCGCTAACAACGCTGGCAGCACCGAATCTAGCAGCAGTACTTCCAGTGATAGCACAAGCAGCACGACAGCAACCAGCAGCACCTCCGCTGATACCAAGGCGGCTTAAGTAAGTACACCAAGCGAGATCTATGCGTAAATATTTTATTACCGGTTTGCTGATTTTAGTTCCCTTAGCAATTACTCTATGGGTACTGCATGCGATCATCAGTACCATGGATCAGTCTCTACTGCTCTTGCCTGCACAATGGCGACCAGAAGTCTTGGTTGGCTTCAAGATTCCGGGCTTGGGCGCTGTTCTGACAGTACTAATCATCTTTGTCACAGGCTTACTCACTAAAAACTTTGTTGGCAAATATGTCGTTGGTTTATGGGAAAAAGCGCTCAACCATATTCCTATCGTCAGCTCGATTTACTCCAGTGTTAAACAAGTTTCCGATACGCTTTTTTCATCAACAGGCAATGCATTTAGCAAGGCTTTGTTGATTCAATATCCCCGCGAAGGTTCTTGGACCATCGCGTTTTTAACTGGCAAACCAGGTGGTGACGTCGCCAAGCATCTCAATGGCGACTACATTAGTGTGTATGTACCAACGACACCTAACCCTACTTCAGGCTTCTTCTTGATGATCCCCAAAAAGGATGCCATTGAGCTCGATATGAGCGTTGACACTGCGCTCAAGTATGTCGTGTCTATGGGCGTGGTAGCACCAGAGATGGCCGCGCAAGCGGAACAAAATAAGGCTTGCAATTGAACCACTGGCATCGTGCTGGTGAGTTAAATTCCTTTCCCACGCTGCCCAAGCCTAGTAAATAAAATAGACATTCAACACAGCATTTAACTTTCAAATAGACAGGTAAGAAATTATGTCCATGCGTACCAACTACTGCGGCCTTACAACTGAGGAATTATTGGGCCAAACCGTCAGCCTGTGTGGCTGGGTTCATCGTCGCCGCGATCACGGTGGTGTGATTTTCATCGATTTGCGTGACCGCGAAGGTTTGGTACAAGTCGTTTGCGATCCAGATCGTGCAGAGATGTTCAAAATCGCTGAGTCCGTACGTAACGAATTCTGTTTGCGCATCACAGGTATCGTACGCAATCGCCCTGACGGCACCATTAACAACAATTTGAAGTCCGGCAAAATCGAAGTGCTGTGCCATGAATTGGAAGTATTGAACGCTTCTGTAACGCCACCATTCCAATTGGATGATGAGAACCTGTCTGAAACGACACGTTTGACACATCGCGTCCTTGATTTGCGTCGTCCGCAAATGCAAAACAATTTGCGTTTGCGTTATAAAGTCGCAATGGAAGTCCGTAAGTTCTTGGATGCGAATGGCTTTATCGACATCGAAACACCGATGTTGACGAAGTCGACACCAGAAGGCGCGCGCGATTACTTAGTGCCATCTCGCGTGAATGCAGGTAACTTCTTTGCTTTGCCACAGTCTCCACAATTGTTCAAACAATTGTTAATGGTCGCTAACTTCGATCGTTACTACCAAATTACCAAATGCTTCCGCGACGAAGATTTGCGCGCTGACCGTCAACCAGAATTTACCCAGATCGACTGCGAAACATCGTTCATGTCTGAACAAGAAATTCGCGACATGTTTGAAGGCATGATTCGTGGCGTATTCAAAAACACCTTGAATATCGATTTGCCTAACCCATTCCCAGTGATGGATTTCGCCGAAGCGATGGGTCTGTATGGTTCCGACAAACCAGATATGCGCGTGAAATTGCAATTCACAGATCTGACCGATGTCATGAAAGATGTCGACTTCAAAGTCTTCTCCAATGCAGCGAACATGGCCAACGGCCGCGTGGTTGGTATGTTGGTTCCAGGCGGCGGCAGCATGCCACGTTCTGAAATCGATGCATACGATCAGTTCGTGCGTATCTATGGTGCGAAAGGCTTGGCTTACATTAAAGTCAACGACAAAGCTGCTGGTCGTGATGGTTTGCAAGCACCTATCGTCAAGAATATCCACGATGCAGCTTTGGCGCAGATTTTGGAACGTACCGGCGCGAAAGACGGCGACTTGATTTTCTTCGGTGCAGACAAAGCGAAGATCGTCAACGATGCAATCGGTGCTTTGCGCGTGAAGATTGGTCATAGCGAGTTTGGTAAAGCGAATGGCTTGTTTGAAGATGTTTGGAAACCACTATGGGTAGTGGACTTCCCAATGTTCGAACACGACGAAGAAAACAATCGCTGGACAGCGGTTCACCATCCATTTACAGCACCAAAAGATGGCCACGAAGACTTGATGGAAACTGATCCAGGCAAGTGTATCGCCAAAGCCTATGACATGGTCTTGAATGGCTGGGAGCTTGGTGGTGGTTCAGTTCGTATTCACCGTGCTGATGTACAAAGCAAAGTATTCCGCGCATTGAATATCGGTGCGGAAGAAGCGCAATTGAAATTCGGCTTCTTGCTCGACGCCCTGCAATACGGCGCGCCTCCACACGGTGGTTTGGCTTTCGGTCTCGATCGTATCGTGACGATGATGACCGGCGCAGAGTCTATTCGTGACGTGATCGCCTTCCCGAAAACACAACGCGCACAATGTTTATTGACGCAAGCGCCGTCCGAAGTCGATGAAAAGCAATTGAAAGAATTGCATATTCGTCTGCGTGCGACGGAAGCTAAAGTGGTGTAAACCGAGTTTCAGTATCCAAGACAAATGGCAGACTTCGGTCTGCCATTTTTTATGGTTAATTTGATTTATTTGGAAAATTTACTCATTGGGTTCCGCTGGCTTTAAAGCAACTCGGATACGGTGCGCCTTCACCTTCTTTTTCTGGGCAGATCATAAATGGGCCCAACTTCGTAATACGCTGTTTCCACATTTCTAAATCAGGAACAAGCGCTGTGACACTCGGCGCCCCGCGTTCTGACCATTGCAATACATAGTAATTTCGATCACCACGGATAACCTGCACCAGAGTTGTCTCACTGGTAGCTGCTTTCGATTGGGTCATAGTATGAGTGCCGCATGATGCAAGCATTGAATAAACCTCATGACCCGAGTTAATTTTACCGCTGCTCAAACCTCTCGCAAAAAAGCTGCTTGGACATGCTTGCTTAAAGCTCTCTGCAACCGCAACTACTCTTTCACGGGCAAACTGAGGCTCTTCTTTACTGGTGAGTTTGGTTCCTATCAAGAGTACTCGCTGTGTCCATGAAACGTTCTCATCTGTATTTAGAATCATTGAGCGCATAAATGTATCACCACGAGTTTGACTACCTTGCTCACGGAATTGAGGCAACAGACTCATCCCGAACAACTCACCGAAAATCGGCGTCACCACCGTCGCCTTCTCGATCGACTTTGAGCGGCCAAATCGAGAACAAGCACTATCGCTCGAGCCATCTGCACAGAGACGTGTCGATTTTAAATTTCGCAGCCACGTTTCCATTTTCTCCGGCTCAGGGTCGAATCTAAAGATCTTTTGGATCACATAGATCGCCTCCTTGCCACGTAGTACTTTTACGGCGGCTACTTCGTTTTTTAGCGTTTTATTGTTAGTCTCACAGGTCTGAATCCAAACAGTGGTTTCAAAACCAAATTCAAGTGCCTCGTTGACTGGCAAACTTTCGTACTTCGAGCATACTGCTTTCTGCATTGCCTGCAAATTGGAGCGATAAACTTTCGCGGACAAATTCAAACCATGAAAGGTTTGTACCGACAGCATTTCGGTCCAATCAGAAAGCGACTCTGTCTTTGGTATATATTCATGCAGAATCACATTGCCCTTCTGCGTGTTGGTCGCAGACTTGTAGCTCTCGGGGACACTCAACAACAAATTCTCTGATGCTAACTGTGCCGCTGCACTACCAACAAATACAAAAGCCATCATAAAAAAAGAAAAACGCGCACATCAATTCCAATCAAAAAGATAGATAAAACGACTAAATAGGCAAAAGAAATATCAACAGTTCTTTCTACACTCAATTCACCCAGATACAATTTGCGATTAACTTGTATACTACGTCGCAAGCTCAGAAAGGTCTCTGCTTGATTTTAGTCGCATATCCCAACTTAAGATACTGTCGTGCCCTACAAAATCCCTGAATCAGTTCTTGTCGTCATTTACACTCCCGAGCTCGATGTACTGCTGCTTGAACGTGCAGATCGACCTGGCTTTTGGCAGTCCGTTACTGGCTCAAAAGACAGCATCGAAGAAGATCTTGAGATCACCGCGCAACGTGAAGTAATGGAAGAGACAGGGATCGATGCCTCATTGCATACGCTAACAAACTGGCAGATCAGTAACTTGTACGAAATCTACCCTGTCTGGCGTCATCGTTATGCACCTGGTGTGACACAAAACAAAGAACATGTATTCGGTTTATGCGTACCAAGGGATACTTCCGTTACACTAGCACCACGTGAACATCTGCGCTTTGAATGGCTTTCTATCAAGGAAGCAGCGGATCGATGTTTTTCAGCCTCGAACGCTGAAGCAATTCTTCAATTGCATCAACGCGTATCGCCAAAGGGTTGATCCTATCCTTTTTAGGAAGCTTGTATGAAACTTCGCATCGCGACCTACAATATTCATAAAGGAGTGAGCGCGTTTGGGCGCAAGGCACGCATTCATGAGTTAAAAGACGCGATCAAAGCGCTTGATGCCGATATCATTTTCCTGCAAGAGGTGCAAGGTCAGCACGACCATCATGCGAAGAAACATGAAGCCTGGCCAAGTCAAGGTCAGCATGAGTTTTTAGCCGGCGACACCCATGAATCTGTCTATGGTATGAATGCAGTGTATGAACATGGCCACCATGGTAACGCCTTGTTGAGTCGCCTGCCTATTAAGGAATCAATCAATCGCGATGTTTCCGATCACGCCTACGAACAACGCGGTATTTTGCATGTTGTCGTGCAGCTCGCTGAGTTTGAAGCGCACTGCTTTGTGGTGCATCTCGGCCTGTTCGCCGCCAGTCGACGCCGTCAGATTCAAGCGCTGATTCAACAGATTCAGGAGCACGTTCCACCACAAGCGCCCCTAATTATCGCGGGTGACTTCAACGATTGGAGCCAACGCCTAAGTCACACCATGTATAAAGAACTCAATGTAATTGAAGCTTTCGACGGCGCGCCACACCATGGAAAACCGCTAATATCTCCACGTTTCAAACTGCGAGGTCTCGCGCTCGGACAGCATCATCATGCACGCACCTTCCCTGCCGGCTTACCGTGGCTAAGCCTAGATCGCATTTACTTGCGCGGGTTTAAAGTCGAACATGCCGCTGTGATGCAGGGCGCACCGTGGAAACACTTATCCGATCATGTGCCTTTGAGCGTAGAACTCAGCTTGCATCGATTTGATTTGTTGAGCTAAGACCTTGATCCATGCCGAGAATTAATTACCAAAGCGGGAATCAATTAAAACTCTTGCACACAGGCGAGATGTTCTTCCCTGCTTTACTTAAGGCCATCGATCATGCAACAACGGAAATTTATCTAGAGACCTACATTTTCGCCAATGATCAAAGCTCACAAGAAATTGAAGCCGCTTTAGGTCGGGCGGCGGCGCGCGGGGTTCGTGTACACGTGATCGTTGACTGGATAGGCAGCGGTCGTGACCATAGCCTCGCGCTTCAGCAAAGACTAGCGCAGCTAGGCGTGCAATGCCGAATATTTAATGTCTGGTTCAAACGCGGTTTAGTACGAACCCACCGTAAGCTGTGCGTCATCGATCAAGCGATTGCCTTTATCGGAGGCATCAATATCGTTGACGATCTCTTGACCGATCACATTCCCCCGCAACCGCTGCCTTTTGCACGCTGGGATTTTGCGATCGAACTTGAAGGTAGCTGTGTCGCGACGATCTATAAAGAAATTACAGCACAATGGTTAAAACTTGGGACCATGCCTTTATTGAACCGCCTCTTGCTGGCCCGAGATTTACGCCGTGCTGTCATGATAAAAAACGAACAGGCAAGTGCCGCCGCCATCGTTTTTCGCGACAATCTGAGAAATCGCTTCACCATCCAAAGAGCCTATTTAAAAGCCTTAGGCAGAGCCAAAACGACGGCCTATTTCGCTAATCCCTACTTTGCACCTGGTAGAAGGCTGCGCAATGGTCTGATCAACGCCGCCAAACGTGGGGTTGATGTCAGAATATTGTTAGGCGTCGGCGAATTCGATTTACAAGATTTAGTCACACAATCGTATTACCCCAAGCTGCTCCAGCACGGCATCAAGATCTACGAGTACCATCGCACTCATATGCACGCCAAGGTTGCTGTGATCGACCAACAATGGTCAACGGTAGGCTCAAGTAATTTTGATGGCCTGAGTTTGTTTCTGAATCACGAAGCGAATATCTTGATCAACGACCCCAAATTAAGTCTTGAGTTGGAAGCCCACTTGCAAGTTGGCTTTGACCAATCCGTTGAAGTCACTGCTGAAATGATAGGGAAGCAAACTTGGATAAAAAGATTAAAAAATCGCTTTGCCTACACCCTCTATCGCTGGGT
>CANHZI010000014.1 GCA_947464955.1 Oxalobacteraceae bacterium | reverse complement strand
TTCGCTTTGCACCGGACGCACGCTTAGACGATCTTATGATTAGCTATGCTCGTGAAGGCGGTGGTGTTGGTCCGCATTTTGATTCTTATGACGTGTTTTTACTGCAGGCCCACGGTCAGCGACGTTGGCAAATAAGTGCGCAAAAAGATCTCACTTTGATTGACGGAATGCCGCTCAAGATCTTACGCAACTTTGTTTGCGAGGAAGAATTCGTCCTAGAACCAGGTGATATGCTGTATTTGCCACCTCACTACGCGCATGACGGCGTCGCACTTGGCGAGTGCATGACCTATTCAATTGGCTTTAGATCGCCATCCTTCCAAGAGCTCGGTGAAAACTTCCTGCAATTTATGGTCGACACCATAGAACTTCCGGGACGATATGCCGATCCTGAATTAAAAGCAGCTAAAGACCCTGCAGAAATCAGCACTATGATGCTTGATAAAGTAGTCCATGAACTCAGCAAGATTAGCTTCTCAAAAGAAGACATGGCGATTTTCTTAGGCGAATATCTCACCGAACCGAAAGCATCAGTGTTTTTTGACTCTCCTGAAAAGCCGCTAACACCGAAGCGCTTTGCACAAGCAACCCTTAAAAACGGCGTTTCGCTAGCACTCAAGACACAAATGCTCTACCAAGGCAAACATATCTTCATTAATGGCGAGTCTTTCAATGTGGGGCGCGAAGACAAAGCAATTCTTACCAAGTTAGCAAACCAACGCTACCTAAGCGCAGAGGAGATGATTGAAGCATCCGACGACGTCATCGAAGCTTTTTGTATTTGGTACGAAGATGGATGGTTAAACTTAGACAAGAAATGATGGATTTACTACATAATCAAGACGACAAAACGTCATAAATGTACAGACTTTTGACGGACAAACAACGTAGATTAGAATAAATGATCGGCAAAATACATATTTAGTTCAATTTTTAGAAAAAAAAGCTCCCCAGCTATATTCGATTGACAGAAAAATCATTATAATTCGCGGTTAGGAAAGTTTCGTAGGATTTGCAAGGTCATTTTGATTTTCTGCCCGCGGCTTAACCTATTGAGCGATAATTACCGGTAATTATTCATCGCAAGTTTGTTGTTTTTTTAGATCTATTTATTGAAAGTAAAAACATGAAAAAATCACTTTTGCTCGTTTCCTTGTTGGCAGTAGCTTTGGTTGCTTGCGGTAAGAAAGAAGAAGCTCCAGCATCTGCACCTGCAGTTGAAGCAGCTCCAGCATCTGCTGCTGCAGCTCCAGCATCTGCACCAGCAGTTGAAGCAGCAGCTTCTGCAGCTTCTGCACCAGCAGCAGCTCCAGCAGCTGAAGCAGCAGCTTCCGCAGCATCTAAGTAATTTTTGTTACTTCAAGAAAAAGCCGGTCTTTGACCGGCTTTTTTTTAGCCTGATTTTTAAATAAAAATAAAGATTAATCGAAAACAATCGCATGTAAGAGATAAGAAGGCGCAAAATGGAATGCGCAAAAAAAAGCAGACCTATGAGAGGTCTGCTTTTTTAGAAAGATTGAAAGCGTAATTATTTCAGCTGCTCATTCAATACCTTCAAAATTTTCTGTGCAACTGGAGTTGAAGCGACCTTACCATCTTCGCCATGGACTGTAACGTGACTCACTTCTCCACTCTCTTTCACGAAAATACGGTACTTCTGACCATCTTTCGCAGCTTCACTGGAACCCCAGGAGAATAACTTAGCAAAGAAACCCTCACTTGCACCTTTTTTCTTAGCATCGATATCTTGATCAATGTACTGGACATAATAGATACCTTTAGAGCGATCTCGATCTTCAATCGTGAACCCAATACGATCCAAAGCAAGGCCAACACGACGCCAAGAGCGATCAAAACCTTCATCAGTTTGCAAATAGCTCAAGTCATTCAAAGTCAAGATCTTCGAACGAGGAGCGCCAGTACTCGCCACTTCAGGTGCAACGGCAGCAACACTGGTTTTAGCTTTGCCTGCATCGACACCTAAACGAACCAGCAAACGAGACAAAAATTCAGCCTCTAAACCTGGGTCGTTGGCACGTGAAGTCCACGCTGTCGTATCCTTCTGCATACCCGTATAAATCTCTTGCGCACCACGGTGACTGATGTAAATCTCAACCTCACCATTCGCCGCACGCTCAACGCGAGTTCGGAACTTGTCACGTTCACCAGTCGAATACAAAGAGTCGAATACTTTACCGAGCGTCGCACGAATCATATCTTGCGGTATCTTACCTCGATTCTCAGCCCAATCCGTCTCCAACACACCTGTAGATTCATTCTCAATGTTAATTAGGAACCCATTCTCTTGCCAAAAGTCTTTTAACTGCGGCCACAGAACCTCAGGAGCACCCTTCACCACCAGATAGCGCTGAGAGCCATCACGTGCGATGCGCGCGTCTTTCAACTGAGTTGGCGCCACGACACCGCCTGCTGTTGCGATCGAACCGCCAGCGCGTTGTTGGAGGTACGCCGATGCTGTTGCACTACCGAGTTCTGAATCTGGAATTGAAAAACGGCTATCACGACGGATTTGCGTCAAATCTGGCGGCACTTCAAGAGAAACATTCTTCGCCTTGCTAGCACTTCTATAGTCGATACGATTCTCAGTGAGATTCCCTGTGTAAGTACAGCCTGCGTTCAAACCAGCGAAACCGATGACACCCGCCAAGCTTAAGGCACGAACCATCTTTTTATTTCCAACTACGCTTTTTACCATGTGAAAATCCCTACGAATTGTAATCAATTAGTGTACTCAAAATGGCGCTTGCATAACCCGAGTTAGCGACATTTTCGCACTGAAGACATCAAGCCAAAACTCCTGCTTCACGCAATGCGGAACGAACAATATCATGATATTGGGTAGAAAGGCTAACCAAAGGCAAACGAATACCAGTCGGAATCATGCCCATTTCCGCTAGAGCCCACTTCACAGGAACTGGATTTGGCTCGATAAACAGCTTTGCGTGCAGCGACAACAACTTATTGTTAATCGCTATCGCTTTTGGCAAATCTCCCTGCATAGCAGCAACGCACATTTCATGCATGGCACGTGGCGCGACATTCGCCGTCACGGAGATATTTCCTTTTCCACCCAAGGCCATCAATGCAATAGCCGTTGCATCATCACCAGAGTAAACAGCAAATGAATCAGGCACCATGCGCAGCAATTCAATGTCACGAGCAATATTTCCACTTGCCTCTTTGACGCCGATAATGCCAGGAACTTGAGATAAACGAACCATAGTCTCGTTCGACATATCTGCGACCGAACGACCTGGTACGTTATAGAGAATGATGGGAATATCGACCGACTCAGCGATCTTTTTGAAGTGCTGGTACATGCCTTCTTGCGTCGGTCGATTGTAATAAGGAACAACCTGCAGTGAAGCATCGGCACCGGCTTCTTTTGCGAACTGCGTCAAAACGATAGCTTCTGCTGTCGAGTTACCACCAGAACCAGCAATAATTGGAACACGCTTATTGGTATGTTCAACTGCAATCCGGATTAACTCGCAATGTTCCTCTACGCTGACAGTTGGTGACTCACCAGTCGTCCCTACGATTACGATGCCATCTGTGCCTTCAGCTATATGCCAATCGATCAACTTCTTCAAATTTGGTACATCGAGGCTGCCATCAGGGTGCATAGGGGTCACTATAGCGACCAGACTTCCTTGAATCTTTGTCATGTTAGCGCGAGAGAAAAGTAAAGCCATTATTGTAGCGGATCGTTATCGTGCTTGGTGTGCTAAGGCCTGCGAATTCAGTAGAAATTCGAAGAAAAAAGCGTTGAAAATCAAGTTTTTCGATCGCTATCCTGACTTTATTGGTTGAGAGAAAAATTAATTGCTGATTAAAGCGGGGTCGAGCGAAAAATGGTGAAACGACCTAATTTCGTCTAACACAAATTCTTTGAACGACAGAAGGTGCTGTTTGGTTGACAATTACATGCTCGAAAGCCACACAATGGAAAGCCAAACCAAGGGAAGAATCGAGCACACATCTCTGCAAAAGCTCGTTCTCTTTCAAGAGAAAATCTGGATTTCTAGGGCGGCCATAGACCTCATTACCAACCGCGAAGGTCTCATAAATTAATATCCCACCTCGCTTAATCGACGCAAGGATAGAAGGAAATAAAGGCCTATGTAAATAATTTGTGACTACAACTGCAGCCAAAGAATCGACTGCAAAAGGCCAGACATAGCTTTCTCGCCCACGCGGGCCAGCTTCCAAATCACAACTCACACATTGAAAACCCCGTGCACAAAGTGACTTGAGAATTTCGTCATCACGGTCTAATGCAATGACATTCAAACCTAAAGACGTGAGGTATTCTGTGTGACGTCCACTACCACAGGCCAAATCGAGAACAAGTCCAAGAGAGGCATCGATCTGTGGCGCATATTTTTCTACCCATGATGAAATCATCAACGTCGCGACTCTTCTGGAATTAAAAAACGACCGTGTTTAATACTTCAAAGACCAAAAATACTGACATCACCGCGCCCTTGTCGAACCAATTCAGGATCTTCATGCGTCATATCCACTACGGTAGTTGGCATTAAACTGCACGCACCACCATCAATCACCAAATCAATCAGTTTCTCTAAACGAGCTCGAATTTCTTCTGGGTCTGTGAGTGCCTCGGCATCGTCAGGCAGTATCAAAGTGGTTCCGAGTAAAGGTTGTCCAAGCTCATCAAGCAAAGCATCGACAATTCGGTTTTCAGGAACCCGTAAGCCTATCGTTTTACGAGATGGATGGCTCAATCGACGAGGAACCTCTTTCGTCGCTTCAAGGATGAAAGTGTAAGGCCCTGGCGTCGCCATTTTGAGCATACGAAATTGGCGATTATCCACCTTCGCATATTGCGCGATTTCAGAGAGGTCGCGGCACAGTAAGGTCAAGTGATGCTTCTCATCGACGCCACGAATTCGACGCAAGCGCATCACGGCGTCTTTATCGTCTAGATGACAAACCAGTGCATAGCAAGAGTCGGTCGGCACTGCAACGATTCCCCCTTGATCGATAATTTGCACTGCTTGCTTGATCAATCTCAGCTGAGGGTTTTCGGGATGAATGTGGAAAAATTGGCTCATAAAGCAATTATAGAGGCTAAGGCCTCTATAACGCGAGTTCCAAACTCAAAAAAGCAAATCTCAATTCCCGTTACAGCCGTTGGAGCGCCACAATTCTCTCCTCCATCGGAGGGTGAGTTGAAAACAAAGCACTCAAGTGCGACCCATCACCGATGCCAGCCGCTGCCAAGTCAGATGGCAGAGCACCAGGCTGCAATCCACCTAAACGGGCCAAGGCATTGATCATTGGCTGTTTATTTCCCAATAGACGAGCAGCCCCGGCATCTGCGCGAAACTCGCGTTGGCGTGAAAACCAAGCGACGATCAAAGATGCGCCAATGCCGAACAAGATTTGAAAGATAAAACTAGCAATCTCAAAGCCTATGCCAGGACGATGATTTTCGTCATTTCGAGAAATAAAACTATCGACAAGATAACCTGCGACACGAGACAGGAACACAACGAAAGTATTCACCACACCTTGAATCAAAGTCATCGTTACCATATCACCATTCGCTATGTGCGCAACTTCATGCCCTAAAACAGCTTCAACCTCTTCTTTTGTCATGCTATCAAGCAGGCCTGTCGAGACCGCCACCAATGCCGAATCACGAAAAGCGCCGGTGGCAAACGCATTTGGTTCACCATTGTAAATCGCGACCTCGGGCATACCAATTCCCGCACGTTGCGCCAAGATCTGAACCGTATTGACCAACCAAGCTTCGGTAGAGCTTGCCGGCCTATCGATCACACGGGCACCGGTAGACCACTTCGCCATTGGCTTACTAATCAGGAGAGATACGATGGCTCCGGTAAAGCCGACCACCAGAGAGAAAACCATTAGGGTGCCGAGATTTAGTCCATTCGCTGTCAGAAAGCGATTAGCACCTAACAAAGACAGTATTGCGGTAATCACGACCATTACAGCTAGGTTGGTCGCTATTAGCAGAAATATACGGGTCATTTTTGGCCTCCACGAGAATAAATTACACCGATTGGTAAATCAGGCCGAACCATACAAATTTCAAGGGCACCTATGTATAAAACTATCGCGCCCAAGATGCCCAAATCGGAGATAGATCCTTTGACAAATATGGTAATTGCCCCAAATCTGGCAAATTTTCATCAGGGGCATGGAAATCTGAACCTCGTGAGGCGAAGAAACCATATTGCGTCGCCACTCTAGCATATTCCTCATATTGATCTGGCGTATGACTTCCAGTGATTACTTCAATCCCGATACCGCCCAACTGCTTGAACTCCTTTAGGAACTCATCGTGAGCGATCAACGATAGATCATAACGTCCTGGATGCGCCACCACCGCCACGCCACCCGCGCCGCGAATCCAACCGACAGCCTCGCTTAGCGTTGCCCAACGATGCGGAACAAAACCGGGCTTGCCGTCAGACAGATAAGATTTGAACACCGACGAAACGTCGGGGCACACACCAATTTCAACGAGATATCGTGCGAAGTGTGAACGAGAAATGAGGTCGGGATTACCCACATATTTCAAGGCCCCTTCATAGCAATTAGGGATGCCTACGCGAGCTAGATCTGCGGCCATGTCTTCTGCGCGACGTTGACGACCAGAGCGAGTCTTTGCTAAGCCGAGAATCAGATCATTGTTGGTCTCATCAAAATTCAGACCGACAATATGGATGGTCTTATTCGCCCAAGTGACCGAGATTTCAACACCGGTCACATATTGCAAACCAATGTCGCTTGCCGTAGCGCGGGCCAGAGCAATACCGCCAACCTCGTCATGATCGGTTAGGGCCCAGACATCCACGCCATTGGCCTTCGCGCGATGTGCCAAGACATCGGGCGCGAGCACACCGTCGGAGACCGTGGAATGGCAATGCAAATCAACATTTAGACTAAGGAGCGACATATACAAGCACTGATAGAAACGATGCTGACATTGTACTCCTGCAGCGCAGCATTTGCAGCGTCAGACCACGACACTATATTTTCAGTTCTAAACGTAAATTAAACACGGTATAGGTCTTAGAACGATTTGATTGCAAATAATTAATGCCATTTACATACAAACTGCTTCCACTCGTAAAATCATTGGCCTGCAAATTACTCGCGGACAGCCTGAGCTTGGTATTGGCATTGAATCTCCACAGTGCATAGATGTCAATTTGCTTCTTTACGCCAGAAATACTGGTTTGGGTATCGCTCACTTGATTGGTATAGGCTGGTGTCCAATTAATATTACCACCCGCGCTCCAAGGCTGCGCACTCGGCCGATAATCCATGCCAAGGTTTGCAGTCATGGTCGGCTGCTGATCGAGGCGATTATTCGGACCTTTTACGTCATCAACATTCGACCAGAAACGACTAAAGTTTGAACGCACATCGATCGCTGGCCCCTCTGCAAAGAATTCCTGAAGCGGAAATTTTGCTTCCAACTCAACGCCCTTCGCAAGCGCATGACCAATATTGATCGGCGAATTCACCCAACGCGGGCCATTCCCATTATCGACTAATTCTGTGCGGCGGCGTATCAGATCGTTGATGCTGCGGGCGAACAGATTCACACTCATAATCCCTGCGCCTTTGAGATAGTGTTCAAACGCGATATCGATGCCGCGTGAAGACTCTGGCTTGAGATCTGGATTGCCACTGCGGTCTGGACGCGTTGGACCGTTCAATGGAGAAATCGTCGGTACCGCAATGATGTCATTCAAAGACGGTGCGCGATAGCTACTGGTCAGGCCCATGCGAATCTGATCTTTACCCCATCCTGGTATGCGATAAACCGCATGCACAATTGGATTGACCACACGGCTCGCGTTGTTCACCACATAGTTTGATTTTGTGCTGTGGGTATCAATCCCTTCCCAGCGCAAGCCAGCATAGGCAGACCATTGCGCATCGATATCAATTTCATCTTGCGCATAAGCCGCGACGCGACGTGTATTGGCATCGAGATTATCGCCAGAATCAATAAATTGAGGCAGCCCATTATCCAAAGAAATTCGTGTCTGATTTCGATGGCTATTTTCGATTTCCCATCCTGCGGCTAGATTCTGTTTATCACCTAACGGGGTCGTATATTTTCCACCTAAACTCCACGACGTATCACGCGTGTTGTTAACATCTGTCATCAGATTCAGCTGACCTCCATCAAGCGCGAACTGGGTACGCACGCTATTACTCTCCGAACGGCCCAGTCCCAAACCCAACTTCAAGGTCAACTTTGATGTATCTTCAAACTTATGTTGATAATTCAGATTCGCCCGCGCAAAAGTGGATTCAGAATCACCACTCGAATAAGCACGTGCCACCGGTGCTTTGTGTGTGATTGGATCAATCACCTGAGGCGTTTGATCAATACTCGAGTCGCTATTCGAGTGACTGCGATTATTCATCAACAGCGGCTGCAGGTTTACATTATCTCCATTCTCGAAACGATAACTTAAGCGCGGCGTCAAATGTATCGCACTGGATGAACGTCTTGTATGATCGATCTGATCTTGTATTAGGTTCAGCTGCCCGCTGTCAGTCACTTCTGTCTTGTGCGTAATCGATTGGTCCTGTTGACCATTGTGAGATATCGATCCACTCAGAGCATAATTGAGAGAGTCAATTTGCCCAGGGTAAGTAATCGATAAATTTGGTGCTACCCGCCCTTGCTCAAAACCGAGCGCGAGTTTCAGATCGGTATCTTTGGGATGAAACTCCTCACGCAGAACAATGTTGATCGTGCCTGCAATGGCTTGCGTACTAAACTCCGCAACTGGCCCGCGCATGATTTCGATACGCTCAATCTGATCTGGCGCTAAGGATTCCATCGAAAAGCCACGAGGTGGACGTTCGCCATTGACGAGAATTTGTGTGTAGCCACTGCCCATGCCACGCATCCGTACATCGCCACCACGGCCAGGCCGTCCACCGGTAGTTACACCGGGCAATCGTTTGAGAATTTCGCCCACTGTACTATCGCCATCACGATCTAACTCTTCGCGACCAATGACGATTTTTCCCGCAATCGAATTGCGGCGTACATCGGTGTCGGTTTGCTTCGCGCCATTGACCGTTACTTTCTGCACTTGATCATTTTTTGCATTGTTTTGCTGATTAGCTGGGGCGTTGCGTTGCTGCGCTTTTCGTTTGCTGTCGGGTGTCAGTGATTTCTCTTTTTCGCCTTTTGCGGATTCTTGCTCTTGTTTATTGAGTTCTTGCGTATAAGTGTTCGTTTCACTCTGTGCCATGCACATAGGTGAAATGCCGAACATCAAAGAGATTGCAAGAGTAAGAGGTTTAAGGGTGAACGAAGAATACATAAAATGGGCTAAGCAAAGAGAATGAGGAAAGAACTCGCTTCCCTCAAAATGGAATAACGATAGCCGACATTATATGGATGAAATCTTGCTTAAAACCAAAGTGAGGAGCAGAGATTTGTATAGAATTGAAACAAGCTCTACTCCTATGTTACTTATTGATACCTATCGGCTTTCATCTAGGCTATGCCTGCTCTTTCTTAAAGCGCCATTGCGCCAGACTAAAAAACAAAAGACTGAAGACGCACAATGCAGCAATCGCAGGAAGCGCAGCATCAAAACCTAAACCCCGCCAAGTCATCGCATCGAAACCATCGACTGCCCAGCGCGTAGGGATAAACACGGTAATTTGCTGCAACCATGCGGGAAACAAGAACGATGGCATCCATGCCCCACCGAGCATCACCATCACCAAGGTCACAAATACGGCTATACCGCGGGCAGCCTCTGGCGTTTTTCCAAACGCTGCAATCAGCAAGCCGAAGCTTGCTGTCATCAAAGAGAAACTCAAGGCGATACCGAAAAAGCCAATCCAACTACCGAGAATACGTACTTGAAACACTAACATCGCGAGTGCAAAAATAACGCAAATCAAGGCGAAAGAAATCAACGCACAGGACAAAGCACGAGCGCCTAACATGGTATTGAGGCTGACCGGTGCCACTAAGATACGATTCCAAATCCCCAATTTACGTACGAGTAGGACGCCAATTCCAACATCGATTGCCATGAACAGCATAAATTGCACGATCATGCCAGCGAATGAATGCGAATAGCCATTGTATTGCATCTCAAGCGAAGATTTTGCCGTCAATGCTTGTTCTTTGCTGACGAAAGGTGTTGCTAAAGTTCCTGCTTGATTTTGCTTCCCATCAGCACTCGATGCCTGTGCGGTATGATCCTGATAACGCTTGAGGCTGGTAAGAAAAGTTAAGAGCTCTTGAGATTGTGCATCCTTCGCTGGCGCGCTTTGCAAATACTGTAAGTCCTTTTCAATCAATTCGCTTCCAGTTTTGCCGCTAAACATTTCACTGCTTACACTTTGCATCACATGTTGGGTCAGCATCCCCTTCACCATCGCCAGTGTCGCTGTCTGCGATGGGTCGTAGAAAATTGGTAACTCCGCTTTCGCCCCGCCACCGAAAAGCGCGGCGCCCGAGGTCGAACCGAAGCCAGCGGGGATCTGTATGGCGACCGCTAATTTACCCTTACGAACCAGCTCTTGCGCCTTGGCCAAATCTAACTCTTTCACGTTCAGAGTTGATTCCGCTTTTAAGCCAGCGACTATCTTGACAGTGATAGCATGAGTATCTTCAACGACAAGTCCAAGCTCGATCTTCGTAGCCTCTTTGGTACCAGCACCTCCAGTCAATGATCCAAAAAAAGCAGCCAGCGCAATCGGCATAACCAAAGTCAAAAACAAGGCGCGTTTATCCTGCAAAAACAGCAGTAAATCTTTTCTCATCAAAGCGAATACAGCTTGCATCTCCAACTCCTCAATTATTTGTTTGCATCAATCGCGCAAGCGGCGGCCGGTCAGGTTCAAAAATACTTCCTCGAGTTTGACCTTGGCGGTCGAGAAGTGAATCGGCAATTGTCCATGCTGATGTAAAAATGCAAGACATGAAAAGGCCAAGTGTTGCTCCGTGAGTTTTATCGTTAACGAACGGCGGTCGGCTGTGGCTTCGACCGCGATCACACCGTCGAGAGACTCAAGCTGATGCAGCAATTGCGTTTCCAATGGAGCGAGCAGATCGAGCTGTAGGGCCGCTTGCACTGGCAATCGAGTGTACAAGGCAGAAGGTGTATCGTTGGCGATCACAGAGCCATGATCGATAATCACCAGATGATCTGCTAAGCGCTCGACCTCCTCCATATAATGACTGGTGTAAATCAATGCTAGACCTTCTGCTTTCAATGCCTCTAGCGCATCAAAAATCGCATTGCGGCTCTGCGGATCGACACCAACGGTGGGTTCATCGAGGATCAATAGCTCTGGTTCGTGCAACATTGCAGCAGCAATATTCAATCTCCTTTTCATCCCACCAGAGAAGGTTGCAACCCTATCTTTTGCACGGTCAGACAAACTCACCAACTTCAACACGGCGTCCATCCTTTGATGTAGATGATCTCCCTTTAAACCATATAGGCCACCAAACATTCTCAAATTTTCAATCGCGGATAATTCTTCATATAGTGCTAAGTCCTGCGGCACCAAACCTAAACGCATCTTGCTTGATTTCATCCCCAAAGCCACGTCCTCGCCTGCCAGCAATACTTGTCCATGGTCGGCTTTGAGCAAGCCGCAGATGAGATTGACCGCAGTCGACTTACCTGCCCCATTCGGCCCAAGCAAGCCCAAGGTTTGCCCTTTTTCTACGGTAAAAGAAATCGAATCCAACACGCGTCGTTCAGCAAAAACTTTACTTAACTCTCGTACTTCCAACAAAGCTTGATGCATTTGACACCTCTCGCGAACACTTCAAATAGAAATCATTTGATCGCCATTGCGATCCATGAGACCAGTATCGCCAATAAGCGAACAGATTTGAAGAACAAATTGCCACTACTTTTGCATGACATTTGTCATACACACAGATGGCCCTTGTCTTTCAGCAGTAGGAACTCGAACGCTATGCGAAAAAAAGGTCAAAAAAAACGCCATCCGAAGATGGCGTTTTCTGCGTTTTACCACAACGAGCTCAATGATTAATCAGCACTGTGTGAAAGATTCAAATTGAGCTGGGAACGAACCATGTCCTCTTTGTCTGAACGTGAGCCGTTACGCACTGCCTCTAAGCGATCAAGGTAATCAGGCGTTACATCGCCAGTAATGTAGAATCCATCAAAGCAGGACGCTTCGATACTCTTCAGTGCTGGGTTGACCGCCGTAATCGCGCGCTTCATATCGGCAACGTCTTGATACACCAAAGCATCAGCTGTAATCTCGCGGCAAATTTCTTCTTGACTGCGTCCGTAAGCGATCAATTCGCTGCGTGTCGGCATATCGATACCGTAGACGTTTGGAAATTGTACTGGAGGCGCTGCAGAAGCAAAAATCACTTTACGCGCACCAGATTCACGCGCCATTTGCACGATCTCACGGCTGGTCGTACCACGCACGATAGAATCGTCTACCAACAACACATTCTTGCCTTTGAACTCAGATGCGATCGCGTTCAATTTCTGACGCACGGACTTCTTACGAATAGCTTGACCTGGCATCATAAACGTACGGCCGATGTAACGGTTCTTAATGAAACCTTCGCGATAATCGAGGTTCAAAGCATCAGCTAATTCCATCGCCGATGGACGAGATGAGTCGGGAATTGGCATCACAACATCGATATCACCACCATTGAACTCACGACGAATCTTATCCGCCAAATACTGCCCCATATGCAAGCGTGTTTGATAGACGGATGCGCCATCAATGGTTGAGTCTGGACGCGCCAAGTAGACGAATTCAAAAGCACAAGGATTTAAGCTTGGGCTCTCAGCGCACTGTTCGCTATACATATTGCCATCAAGGTCAATAAAGATCGCCTCACCCGGTGCCACATCGCGTTCAAATTTAAAGCCCGTGCCCTCAAGTGCCACGGATTCACTCGCCAACATGTACTCGATGCCATTGTCAGTTTGCGCCGTACCGATACACAAAGGACGAATACCGAATGGATCACGGAATGCCAACATACCGTAGCCAGCAATTTGTGCTACCACTGCATAAGAGCCACGTACACGACGATGCAACATTGAAACGGCGCGGAACATTGAAGCTGGATCGAGCGAATAGCCACTCACTACTTCTTGAATCTGATGCGCCAAGATGTTGAGCAAAACCTCGGAGTCAGAGTCGGTATTCAGATGACGGTAATCATTCTTAAACAACTCAATTTTTAGGTCTGCTGCGTTTGTCAGATTACCATTGTGAGCCAACACGATGCCGAAAGGTGCGTTCACATAAAATGGTTGTGCTTCCTCTTCGCTAGTTGAACCAGCGGTTGGATAACGAACCTGACCAATACCCACATTACCCGGCAATGAACGCATATTGCGAGTACGGAACACGTCACGGACCAAACCGTTTGCTTTATGCATTGCGAATTTATTGCCGTGACTTGTTGCAATACCAGCCGCATCTTGACCGCGATGCTGCAGAAGCAGCAATGCATCATAGATCAATTGGTTAACGGGATTTTTTGAGACTACGCCGACGATGCCACACATGGTGGACTCCTAAAAACAAGAATTAAAAACAAAAACCAAAACTAAAAATGTACATGCTGGGTGACCGAACCCGGCAAGAATGGCATTACAGTTTGAACTGCGCTCTCGGCCACCGGACTCAACAACGCGTCTTTCCAAAAAGCCTGTTGTGGAATGGCCGTCATACCGCAAACCAGCACCATCGCCATCACGATCACACAACCGCGGGCCAGACCAAATAATCCTCCCAGCCCCCGATCCGCCAAACTCAATCCACTTGCCTTGATCATGGCATCAATTGCCTTCATCAACAAAGCCATCAATATACGGACACCAATAAACAGCGCGAGAAAAGCAACGATCATTCTCGTCAACTGCCCGGGAATGACTTCAGGTAACCAATCCGCAACGATGCCACCAAACGCATTTGCAACAACTAACGCTACAATCCAACTGATCAAAGACAAGATTTCCTTTATCAATCCACGCATCGTACTTATTACGATGGAACAAATCAGTACAAACAAAACTATGTAATCAAAAAGCGTCACACCGGCCTCTTCACTATTTTTGATTTAAATTTTGACATTTATCGTATAAATCAATTCGGAATCAGACTGCCGCTAAGACCCAGCTTGACCAATTTTTTTTGCATCTTTTCTGCTTCAGCTTTGTTGCTAAAAGGGCCAACACGAATACGAATCACTTCGCCATTATCGGTATGAATTTTTTGTGTGTAAGTTTGGATATCAGCTGCCTTAAGCTTTGCCTGCAATTCTTTAATCTTTGCTGCAGAACTCATCGCTGCAACCTGCACTGAGAAGCTACCCGGGACTTTCGCAGTCGTCTTTTCAAGCTTACTGTCAGCCTTTACTTCGGTCTTCGAATTTGGTTCAACACGACCTTCCAGCAAAGCCATAGCACGAGCCGCTTCATCTTTAGTCTCTTTTTTCAGTTCTGACTTAGGCTCAGTTTTCTCAGCCAATTTCGATTCTGTTTTGACGCCTTTGTCAGCATTAAGTTTCGAAGCACTCGTTTCCACTTGTGTCAACTTATTCACGTTGCCAGTGTCTTTGTTCTCAGGCTTCTTTTCTTGGTTGATTGTCGGCTTTACTGCAGCATCAACTTTCGCCACACCATTGTCATGCGCGGGACGCTGCTCTAAGTTGGAACTTGTCGTTGGTGGGGGGGCGGAGATAATCTCTTCACTTTTATCGATGCTCTGCGCCACAGTCTGGCTCGCTGTCACTTCTGGCATTGGCGCGCGAGTGACTTCTTTGACTTGTACTGGTGAGCTTAGGTCTTTGGAAGGTATCTCGATAGAGATTTTGGGAGCAGTACTTTTTGGCTCTGATTCAAACAACATCGGCAAGCCAATCACTGCGGCCAGTACTAAAGCGATCGCACCAATCAGGCGCCGCCGGGCACGCTTCTTCTCAGGCAAAGCGGTATCGTCTTGAGAACTCTTTCGATTCTGATTGGCGCGTTTGTTATTTTTTGGTGTCCGCGATGTTTTGGCAGTCTCAGCTGCTATCGAGGCCGACTCTTCTTCGGCACGAGAGCGAAATTCGCCGTCATCGACCGTCTCTTGAGGATCCTGCTTCTTTTGCTTAAATAGCGTATCCAGGCTCATAGCAAATTTCTGTTGACTCTCGTTTAGGATTGCAAATACTTACTGCAAACTCAGCGATTCCAGTGGCGGCGACATCGAGGCAAACGCTGCCTGTTCATTCACTTTTTCCACCGTTATGGCTGGGATCTTCTGGCACGCATCGCACCTGCGACTGTCAGAAATGATCCGAAGACCACTATTCTATCATTTTCCCCTGCTTTACTCATCGCAAAAGCATAAGCTTCTTCAGGAGAGATGAATTTTTGTACACTATGTTCTGTATCTTGCGGAATTCCAGCGGCTTGCAACTCTTGTTCAAGCTGCGCAGCGGTGGCCGCACGTGGCAAAGGCAGATCGCATACGCACCAATGATCTACTTTGCCCTTCATGTGTCCGAGCACGCCTGCAATGTCTTTGTCTAGCATAGACCCGAACACCGCATAGGTGTAGGCATGAAAGCCCATGTTGTCGAGATTTTGCGATAAAGCCGCCGCTGCGTGCGGATTATGAGCGACATCCAAGACCACCACGGGACGACCAGGCATCACTTGAAAGCGTCCAGGTAACTCCACCATCACCAAACCTGTACGAACCTCTTGCGCCCCGACTGGCAACTGAAAGCGTAAGGCCTCTAAGGCGGCCAATACCGCGCAAGCATTAAGCAGTTGATTTGCACCGCGCAAGCCGGGATATGCTAGAGAGTTACGACGCTGCTCGCGCCCCCCAAAATTCCACTGCTGTTTATCTGCACTGTAATTGAAGTCACGTCCAAACAATCGCAAATCAGCACCAATTTGATTGGCATGATCAATCAAACTCTGTGGTGCTTGCGGATCACTACAAATCGCAACGCGACCAGCCCTGAAGATACCGGCTTTTTCGAAACCAATTTTTTCTCTGGTATCACCGAGGTAATCGGTGTGATCGATATCAACGCTAGTGACAATCGAAACATCAGCATCGATTACATTAACGGCATCAAGACGGCCACCCAAACCAACTTCAAGAATCACCACATCTAGTTCGGTGTCAGCCATCAACTGGCAAATCGCCAATGTGGTGAATTCAAAATAAGTTAACGAGGTGTCGGCACGGGCCGCTTCGACTTTTTCGAAGGCCGTGATTAGCGCTTGGTCTGACGCGGGAATACCATTGATACGCGCCCGCTCATTAAAATCCAAGAAATGTGGTTTGATATAGAGGCCGACGCGGTACCCGGCTTGCAGCAATACGGACTCCAGCATTGCACAAGTGGAGCCCTTACCATTGGTGCCCGCCACCATGATAACTGGGCAACGAAAACTAATGCCTAGCCTTTCCTTGACACTGGCGACACGAGCCAAGCCCATATCGATTTCTTTACTGTGACGTTTTTCGAGAAGCGCGAGCCACTCACTCAAGCTCATTGACATGGAATTTTCAATCGATGAATTCATTATTCAGGATGTCACATTGCAAAATGACAAAAGCCCGAAGACTTCGCCGACGAGGCAAAATCTTCAGGCTTCAAAAAGCATTTCAAAATTAGGATACCGCTTCAGCAGGTTGGTTTTGCAACAATGCCATCAAGCGTGCGAGTTCTTCACGTAATTTACGACGATCAACCACCATGTCCACGGCGCCCTTTTGCAATAGGAACTCAGCGCGTTGGAAGCCTTCTGGCAATTTTTCACGAACCGTGTTTTCAATCACGCGTGGGCCAGCAAAACCGATCAAGGCTTTAGGTTCAGCAATAACCACATCCCCCATGAAGGCGAATGAAGCAGAAACACCACCCATCGTTGGATCAGTCAACACAGAAATGAAAGGCAATTTCTTTTCGGTCAACTTAGTCAACATCGCTGTCGTTTTCGCCATTTGCATCAAAGACAGCAAGCCTTCTTGCATACGCGCACCGCCCGTCGCTGTGAAGCAAATAAACGGAATCTTTTGTTCCAATGCAGTTTGTACACCACGTACAAAGCGTTCACCAACTACGGAACCCATGGAGCCGCCCATGAAACCAAATTCAAAACAGGCCACCACGGCTGGCACAGACATAATCGAGCCACCCATCACAACCAAAGCGTCGGTTTCATTGGTACTGTCCATTGCGTCTTTCAGACGCTCAGGATATTTCTTACTATCTTTAAATTTGAGTGTATCGACTGGCAAAACTTCATGGCCAATCTCGTAGCGTCCGCCTGTATCTAACAAGGCATCAAGACGTTCACGCGCACTGATACGCAAATGATGATCACATTTCGAACATACATGTACATTCGCTTCAAGGTCGGAACGATAAAGAACGGCTTCGCAGGATGGACATTTCACCCACAAACCTTCTGGCATCGAGCGACGATTTGCCGTCTCAGAACGTTGAATACGTGGGGGAAGTAATTTTTCTAACCAACTCATAGCTCTCTCCTCATGTCGATTTGATCCAGCATGGGATCAAACGGGGCGCATTTATTCTAGGAATGCTGCAATTGGCGCGTATTCTATTCTATTTCAGCGCCAATTGCGAACCCGATTGGGTAGAAAACCCTGCTTTTATGGCAATAACGATAAGAAATTCAGGGGTTTTTCATGCATCCATTGCAACACGAATTCCTTCAATAAACGTCTGCACAGCAGCAACAGCATTTTCTCTCGGCGTATTTTCCAACTCCTGAATAATACGAGAGCCGATCACTACGGCATCTGAAACCGATGAAATAGCCTTTGCAGTGGCACCATCACGAATCCCAAAACCAACCCCTACCGGGACGTTCACATGCTTCTTGATGCGAGGAATCATGGCGGCAACGGCATCCAAATCCAATGCTCCTGAACCAGTCACACCTTTGAGGGAAACATAATATATATAACCACTGGCGATCTTACCTACCTGAGCAATACGTTCATCGGTTGATGTTGGAGCGAGCAAGAAGATGGTGTCCATACCCTGCGCGTGCATCTGTGCGGCAAAGTCTTCGCATTCTTCTGGCGGATAATCTACGACCAAGACGCCATCGACACCGGCTAAGGCTGCAGCAGCAATAAACTGCTCTTGCCCCATGCGCTCAATAGGATTGGCATACCCCATCAAGACCACAGGGGTGTGTTGATTTGTTTGTCGAAACTCTTGCACCATATTCAGAACTTGGCGCAGTCCAACACCTTTCAACAAAGCACGTTCAGAGGCTCGCTGAATGACCGGACCGTCTGCCATCGGGTCAGAAAATGGTACTCCCAGCTCGATAATATCGGCCCCGCCTGCGACCAAGGCATGCATCAAGGGCAGCGTCAACTGCGGGTCTGGGTCTCCAGCGGTGATAAAGGGAATTAAGCCTTTCTTATGATTTGCCGCGAGTGTGGCGAGACAAGATTGGATACGGGACATAATTTTTTCTCTTAATAGAATTCTTTAGATCACTCATCCATTCGCAAATGTCTGAAAGGCAAATGGATGAAGTGAAGGGCAAAATGAGCGTGTACGGACTCGGTTAAAATTTCAAACCCGCGCGCTCAGCGACGGTATGCATATCTTTATCACCGCGACCCGACAAATTCGCCAAGACGATTTTATCCTTTGGCAAAGACGCCGCCAGCTTAGCTGCATAGGCTAAAGCATGACTCGATTCGAGAGCCGGAATAATGCCTTCGATTCGACAGCAATCGTGAAACGCTTTGAGTGCTTCTTCGTCAGTGATCGTCTCATATTGAGCGCGTCCAGAGTCCTTGAGCCAAGCATGCTCCGGCCCCACACCAGGGTAATCAAGGCCAGCTGAGACTGAGTGAGTCTCAATCACCTGCCCGTTTTCATCTTGCATCAAATACGTGCGATTGCCATGCAAAACACCGGGCGAACCAGCGGTCAAGGAAGCCGAATGTTTACCGGAATCGAGCCCCTCACCGGCTGCCTCAACGCCGACCAGCTTGACATCTTGCAGGTCAATGTATGGATAAAAAATACCCATGGCGTTTGAACCACCACCCACACAAGCAGTGACCACATCGGGCTGACGGCCAGCGACTTCCGGCATCTGCCATAAGCACTCTTCTCCGATCACAGACTGAAAGTCGCGCACCATCATTGGATAAGGATGTGGACCTGCTACGGTACCGATAATGTAGAAAGTATTGTCGACGTTAGCGACCCAATCACGCATCGCTTCATTCAACGCATCTTTTAGCGTTTTTGAGCCTGACTCGACTGGCACAACGGTGGCACCGAGTAACTTCATTCGATACACGTTTTGCGCCTGACGTTTGACGTCTTCAGAGCCCATGTACACAATACACTCGAGGCCAAAACGCGCGCAAATTGTGGCTGTTGCAACGCCATGTTGCCCAGCCCCAGTCTCTGCAATCACACGTGGCTTGCCCATCCGTTTTGCCAACAAGGCCTGACCAATCACATTGTTGATTTTGTGTGCACCAGTGTGGTTTAAATCTTCCCGCTTAAAATAAATTTGCGCGCCGCCCATCATCTCTGACCAGCGCTTTGCATGATAAATCGGTGATGGGCGCCCGACAAAATGTTTCAGTTCGTAGCGAAACTCTTCCAGAAACTCAGGATCATGTTGAAATTTGGCGTAAGCATCCTTAAGCTCGTTGAGTGCATGCGTCAACGTTTCCGACACAAAACTTCCGCCATAGACGCCGAAGTGACCTTTAGCATCTGGAAAAGCATAAGAACTTGAATGATAAATGACGTTGGATTCTTGCCCCAAGCCCGATAGGCGCGCCGATGCTGCGCCAGAGTGAGATTGTTCTGTCATGATACTTCCTTAGTAATAGCGCCCGCAGAAACTGCGGCAACTGCGGCAACTGCGGCATTTGCAGTTTCTACGGTTTTTTATAGTGTCTGATCAGCCAAACGAACCGCGTCTATAAACGCTTGAACTTTCAACTGATCTTTTATCCCTTTTGACAACTCGACACCACTACTGATGTCGACGGCGTACGGCCGCACGCGAACCACCGCGTCAGTCGCGTTTTGTACGCTCAAGCCACCACTTAAAACGACCCGAGGCGCGAGTTCTTTTGGGATGAGAGACCAATTAAAAACCTTTCCACTACCACCGAAACTATCGACGAAAGTATCAAGCAACAAGCCCTGATATAAGTCGCTTGCAGCACGATATTGTGCTTCACATTCTAACAAATCTTGGGGGCTTGTGTCAGGTTTTACCCGGAAAGCTCGGATAAAAGGACGGTTCACTGCTGCTGCCAATTGCTGGCATTGCTCTGGCGTCTCATCTCCATGAAATTGCAATAACTGCACGGGTGCCTTGGACACCACCGTGCGCAATTGATCGATACTTGCATTCACAAACAATCCAACCGAAGTCACAAATGCAGGCATGGATGAGATCAAATCTGCCGCTAAGTCTGGCCCCACATAGCGAGGACTCGGTGGATAGAATACAAACCCAAGAGCGTCAGCACCCGCTGCAACTGTGGCCTGCAAGTCGTGGTGATTCGTGATACCACAGATTTTGATTCGAGTTCTTACAGGGTTTGCCATAACAAAGAAATCTAAAAAAAGTAAGTCATAATCAGAATACTAACCCATGAGCCCTATTCTCGCATTTAAACAGTTCTGCAATAAAAAAACGGCTGCAAATTTTGCAGCCGTCTTTTTGAGACTTAAAACAAATTCTATCGACTAACTTATTTACGCAACTTTCTTAGAATCAAAGAATTGCTCATCTTCTGTCGAACCGTGCAAAGCTGTCGTAGAAGACTGACCCTGTTGAATGACTTGTGTTACCGCATCAAAGTAACCGGTACCCACTTCACGTTGATGTTTCACTGCTGTGAAGCCCTTCTCTGCCGCTGCGAATTCTGCTTCTTGCAACTCGACGAAAGCAGACATCTGACGACGCGCATAACCATGGGCCAAGTTGAACATGCCGTAGTTCAACGCATGGAAACCTGCCAAGGTAATGAACTGGAATTTGTAACCCATTGCACCGAGTTCTTTTTGGAATTTCGCAATCGTTGCATCATCCAAATTCTTTTTCCAGTTAAAGCTTGGAGAGCAGTTATACGCCAACAATTTGCCTGGGAATTTCGCATGAATCGCATCTGCAAAAGCTTTGGCAAAAGCCAAATCTGGCTTACCAGTTTCACACCAGATCATGTCTGCGTATTCAGCGTAAGCCAAGCCGCGAGAAATCGATTGTTGCAAACCTGGTTTAGTTTTGTAGAAACCTTCAACAGTGCGCTCACCTGTCAAGAATGGTTTATCGTTATCATCGATGTCCGATGTCAACAAATCAGCGGCTTCAGCATCAGTACGCGCCAACAAAACGGTATGAGTACCCATGACGTCTGCTGCCAAACGTGCAGCATTCAATTTTTCAACGGCTTCACGTGTTGGAACCAAAACTTTACCGCCCATATGCCCGCACTTCTTCACCGATGCCAACTGGTCTTCAAAGTGAACGCCTGACGCGCCCGCTTCGATCATTGCTTTCATCAATTCAAATGCATTCAACACACCGCCGAAACCCGCTTCAGCGTCGGCAACGATAGGCGCGAAGAAATCAACATCACCAGAGCCTTCAGACCACTGAATTTGGTCTGCGCGAGTCAGCGTGTTATTGATACGCTTAACGACTAAAGGCACGGAGTTTGCTGGGTACAAAGATTGATCTGGATACATTTCACCCGCAACGTTAGCGTCGCCTGCAACTTGCCAGCCAGACAAATAAATTGCTTTCAAACCAGCTTTAACCTGTTGCATCGCCTGATTACCAGTCAGTGCACCCAAGGCATTAACGAATGGCTCGTTGTTGACCAAATCCCACAATTTCAAAGCACCTGTCTTTGCAATCGTGTGTTCAACTTGCAAAGAACCACGCAAACGAACGACATCTTCTGCTGTGTAATTACGTTTGATACCTTTCCAACGAGGATTGGTATCCCAGTCTTTTTGGATTTCTGCAATTTGTTGTTCGCGAGTGAGTTTCTGTGTCATGGTGATTCTCCTGAAGTGAGTGCTGCAGTTTTAAACAAATGATTAAAAAGTGTTCGTCCTTGAGATACATAGTAGGACAAACCTTGCAGCGCAACAATGTCTTATATAAGACATAGGATAAATATTTTATTTAATTAAATCAAATACTTAATTGATTCATTTCATGATACGAAACAGCACTCCTCAAAATGAAATATTTTTTTGATGCGGCACACCACAAGATTTCACAATGTGAAAAGAGTATTCCACGATATAGAATTTCTAGTGAAATTGATGGAATCGCGCCCCAAAAGAACTTCAACGACTAAGGACATAGTCGTACAAGCTCTCTGATAAGCCTTGCTCCAAAACGGTGTGTACTTCACGGGCCAACGCGGTATCACTTCGCGTGTCATAGACGAATAATCGATAAACGTCGGCAAGTGTCAATGCCGCGGGATTCATTATTAAAATCCAGCGCTCTGCTCCCGCATCATGTTTTCGCCAAATACGACGACGTCCAGCTTCCGGCACTTCAACCACGACACGCCCGACCCAGCCTAGCTCCAACATTTTTTCCAAAATGCCTTCGATTTCGTCGACTCCGAATCGAGTTCGAGCTCGAATAGTTAAGGTATCAACTGTCGCGTTCGCATCCGAGTTTCGCGCCAATACTAAAACACGCAAAACAGCGATGGCATCTTCAAATACACTGCCAGCAACCGGCACATGCCACCAACGTTCGTATTTCACTACAGGTAAAGAGGCCGTAATGACAGCACCAACTAAAGTAATTAGCCACGACAAGTAAATCCAAATTAAGAAAATAGGAATTGCAGCGAGCGCACCATAAATAATCGTATAGGTTGGAAACTGCTTAATGAACATCGCAAATACACGCTTTGCAATCTCAAATACGACTGCCGCAAAAAAACCACCCCACGCTGCATCGCGCCAATTAACCGGTCGGTTCGGGACAATCAAGTACAGTAATGTGTAAGCACCCGTAGTAAGTGCAACTGAAAACAAAGTGTAAAAGATAGTCCCCACTAAAGGCGCTGATTTCGCGACACCGGTAGTTGCGGTAAATAAGAACGAAGTGGCGCTAATCGAAATACCTATCAACAATGGTCCTAAGGTCACAATCGCCCAATACACAACAATGCGTTGCACCAGCGGTCGCGAGCGTTTGACCTGCCAAATCTGATTAAAAGTACGATCAATCATCGCCATCGTGGCGACCGCAGTGAACATCAAAGCCACACCACCGACAGCTGAGAGCCGAGTCGCCTTCGTCGCAAACTGAGTCAAATATCCAAGAACCGAGCTCGAAATTGCTTTTGGCATCAGGCTCTGCGTAAAGTAGGCCTCTAAGGATGTCTTGAAGTCTGTGAACAATGGAAATGCTGTCAAGATCGCTAGTGCTATGGTTAACACTGGCACCAGAGCGAGCACGGTCGTGAACGTCAGACTACCCGCAACTTGAGGGAGCCGCACCTCCTGCAAACGACGATGTGCGAACTGTATTAAATTTTTAAGTTGAGGCCAACTCAATCCACGCATAAATAAACCATTTCCCAAAGCAAACACTATTTTTGTTGCGAATAATTGCAAGAGAAGCATTCTACCCCCGCAGTCACATCTTGTCCGCAGGATATCTCTTTCCCTTCGTCGATAAAAAACGATATTGCCCTAATGCGCATCTTGAATTCGACATTACGCATGCTCACCATCATCGGTTATGATTGCGCCTCTATGCAAAAGATTTCAAGAGCTACACTCGCTTTACTACCGATAGCCAGACTCAACAGTCCTACAATTTTAAATTATGGAAGTATCTAGCTTGAAAACCAACTCAAAAACCGCCGTTTTCACTATCGTTTCTCTCAATTACGGCGCGTTTGCCAAAACTCTCATGCTTTCGCTAAAGGACACGCATCCCGACTGGGACAGACACGTTCTTTTTGTCGATCGTCACTCTAGTATCGGAGATTTTGCCGAAGAGCTATATGCCGCTACCCTGGTTGAGGAGTTGCCACTGCCAAAGATAAATGAATTTTTATTTCGTTATGGCATTATGGAACTCAACACTGCAGCAAAGCCATATATGTTTTCACATTTGCGAAGAATGGGTTACGAACACATCGTGTACATTGACCCAGATATTCTTGTGGTCGATAGACTAGTTGATGTTGAAAATCTTTTAGATAAAAATGCGACTGGCGTACTCACACCTCATCTAACCGCCCCACTAGAAGATGAAAGACTGCCGAGCGAATTAGATATCATGCGGGCGGGATCTTACAATCTAGGCTTTCTAGCACTAGGTAAGACTGAACAAGCCGACAGATTCATCTCGTGGTGGGAAAAAAAATTAGAATTCGGCGCGATTTCTGCGCCAGAAAAAGGACTTTTTACGGATCAGAAATGGGTCGATTTAGCACCCGGCATGTTTGAAGGGTTTCAAGTTCTACGCGACCCTGGCTACAACGTAGCTTATTGGAATCTGCCACATCGCAAGATTAGCTCGCGTGATAATCATTGGTTTTCAAATGATCGCCCTCTTCGCTTCTTTCACTTCAGTGGTTTTGATCCATTAAACCCTAAGCCTTTTTCTAAACATCAAAATCGTTTGGATCTAGAGTCGATTGGACCTACGAAAGCACTTGCGCTTGAATATGCGCAAAAAGTGATCGATAACGGGTTAAGTAGTTTTCGAAAAATCCCGTATGCCTTTGGTTATTTCAGTGATGGCACACCGATTCCAAACGCGCTTCGCGTCCTTTTTCGCGAAGATCCGCAAGTAAGATTCGAAGCGGGCGAGAATCCATTCGAAGCAAGCGATTTTTTCATCAATGGCGAAGCAGGTGAATTACCTGTAATTCTTCGCGCCGTCTGGTTAGAACATACCCATTTGCAACGCGCATTCCCAGACCCGTTAGGACAGAGCAGAGTTCCGTATTACCACTGGTTTGCGGACAAGGGCGCCGTTGAAATTGGCATCCCTGAAACGTATGTTCTTCCAATTCGTCGAGCGCTCATCGAGGCACAACAACTACAACAAAAAAACCAAGAGCAACCAATACCCATCAACCAGCTTCCCAATTATCGCCCATCAATTTGGGCACGTGGCTTGGTGTTCTTACATAAACGTGCGACAGGTGGCCAACTAGGACACGCGAGACTTACTCAATACCAGCAAGTCACCAGCTTGGGCGACTTTCTACGTTTAGGATTTGCACAATTCCGAGGAACGAAACTGGCAAGTAAGCTTGGCATGGCAAGTAACCAACCCGTCAAGATTGATCCCTTACGTATAAACCTTCCCTACAAGACTCATGCAAGTGAACCAATCGTTTTCAAACCGAGAAGACAAAGTCATCACTTCACTGGGCTCTTTATCGAAGAAGGACAACAAGCACATTGGATGGGCAAACAGTCGCGCTTCATGGTAAAGCATCCCGTAGACGGCTCATTCAGAATGGAAGTTGAAATATACCGCGATTTATTTGAACAAGCGTTTGGCAAAACTGAGATCGAACTTGAAGTCGGATTCAATGAGTTGCCTCGAACAAAATTTATCGTTGACGCGCATACCAGCTTTATTGAAGGCGACATTCCACACTTACCCGAGGAATGGCCAGCGGTGTTGCATGTAACGCCTTCATCTTCGTTTTCGCCAAAAGAATTAGGATTAAATGAAGACACGCGTACTTTGACCATAAAAATCCGAAATCTCTCACTTGGTGACTCGTTGATATTCAATGGCGCAGCACTACCAAACTTAAGTGCAGCAAGGGATCATTTATCAATCGGCATCAATCTGATTGGTTATGCACGCTCGGAGCACGGCGTGGGACAATCTTTACGACAGTTCGCACAGGCACTAGTTGCTTCCAATATTACCTTCGGTGTAATCGACTTCAATAAGAACAATTTGAGCCGCACCCAAGATAGTAGCCTTGAAGAAAAAATGATCAAGGATGTGGAGCATGGTATCAATGTACTGCACATTAATGCAGACCAAATTGGCGAAGCCGCATTACAGCTTCCTAGCCATTTCTTTTCCCGTTACAACATCGGTTACTGGCATTGGGAACTACCTGACATGCTGCAAGAACACAGGGCTGGCTTCGATAACCTTAATGAAGTATGGGTACCGACTGCATTCGTCCAAGAAGCCGTCGCAAAAGTATCGCCTATACCGGTGGTTAAGATTCCGCACGCCATCCATTTTGAAACTTCTGCGCGAGCAACACGTGCTCATTTCAAACTCCCTGAGAATAAGTTTCTATTTCTGGTCATGTACGATTTTTCTTCGTTTCAAGACCGAAAAAATCCAGATGCAAGTATTCGCGCTTTCGAACAAGCATTTGCAGCAACGGATACTGAAGTGGCATTAGTGATTAAGACCCAGAATTCTCATCATCATCCACAGGACATGGCTGCGCTCAAGCAGCGCTTAGCTCATTTCAAGAACGTTTTCTGGATCGATGAAACACTTAGCAGGCAAGAAGTTTATGACTTGCAATCGGTATGTGATTGCTATGTTTCACTTCATCGCTCAGAAGGATATGGCTTAGGGCCAGCAGAATCAATGTTTTTAGGGAAGCCTGTAATCGCCACCAATTGGTCTGGCAATACCGAATTTATGCACCAGCACAATTCACTCTTAGTTGATTTTGAGCTCATCAAGATAGAAAAGGACGTTGGGGTTTATAAGGCGGGAAATACCTGGGCAGATCCTTCAGTCGAACATGCAGCGAGCTTAATGCGGTTGATCGTCGGAAACGAAGCTTTACGAGAAAAAATTGGTGCTGCTGCGGCAAAAACAATGCGAGATCTTTACAGCCCAGAAGTAATCGGCAAGCGTATCCATGAACGACTATCCTTTATTCAAAACGACATCATTGCAAATACAAAAGCTTGACAACAATTATATTTTTATATTAACTTTTTAATATGAACGAAAAATCCATTATTATTCTCGTGCTCTACTACTCCAGACATGGAAGCACCCGCGCTTTGGCTGATTTGATTGCACAAGGGGTAGAAAGCGTTTCTGGCTGTGAAGCAAGGATACGTACCGTTCCAGCCGTTTCCACTGTAGTTGAAGCGACGGAATCAAGTATCCCTGCGGACGGTGCTCCCTACATTGAACTCAGCGACCTCAAAGAATGTGCGGGTCTCGCCCTTGGTTCCCCAACACGATTCGGAAACATGGCATCCGCGATGAAATATTTCTGGGACGGCACTGCGTCTGACTGGGTCAATGGCTCACTAAGCGGAAAGCCTGCCTGTGTGTTTACTTCGACAGGTAGCATGCATGGTGGCCAGGAATCCACCTTGCTATCTATGATGATTCCCTTACTTCATCACGGTATGCTTATTTTGGGCCTTCCTTATAGCCATCCAGAATTAATGGCGACCAGCACCGGAGGCAGCCCTTATGGCGCCACGCATTGGTCGGGTTTAGACGGCAAGAACAAAATTTCAGAAGAGACCCGAACATTAGCAATCGCGTTAGGCAAACGACTCGCGACCGCTGCAACAAAATTACAAGCTGAAGATGAATAATCAAAACGCTGGCCATTTACATCTCATTTCGCTCCTAAGCCTCGGAGCTCTAATCGTTTTGGGGATTCTATGGGAAACCGTGCTGTCGCCCGTAAAGCCTGGCAGCTATTTTTGGGCGATTAAGGTGGTGCCACTATTACTCCCTTTGAATGGAGTCATCAAGAGGAACATCTATACCATGCAATGGGCATCAATGCTGATTTTGCTCTATTTCATGGAAGGTATTGTTCGAGCCATGGGTGATGCCGACACACTTTCACGAATACTCGCCGCGCTCGAGATTTTCCTTTGTCTGATCTTCTTTTTCACGAGCATTCTTTATGTCAGGCCATACAAAAAAATAGCTAAAGCAGAAAAGAAAAAACAAGAAGCCAGCCATTCCGCAGGTTGATCTTTATCTGACAACACAAGCATGAACAACTTCCTCCAACATTGTCGAGATCTCATTGGCGAGCGATACGTGCTCACTGATATCGATCAACAAGCGGTCTATTTGAGCGAATGGCGACAAAGACGGAAAGGAAAAGCATGCGCGGTTCTATTGCCGGCAAACACTGAGCAGGTTGCCGGGCTTGTAAAACTCTGTAGCGAACGTCGTATAGCCATCACACCGCAAGGCGGCAACACGGGCCTGGTCTTTGGAAGCATTCCAGATTCATCGGGAGCTGCGGTCCTTCTTTCTTTGAAGCGACTCAATCAGGTGCGGCAAGTTGATATCGACAATAACACGATGACCGTCGAAGCTGGATGCCTCCTTAACGTAATCCAAAACACCGCCGATCAGCACCAACGATTATTTCCTCTATCGCTGGCTTCCGAAGGCAGTTGCACGATTGGCGGCAATCTTTCGACCAATGCAGGCGGAACCGCCGTACTTCGCTATGGAAATACGCGTGAACTTTGTTTAGGGTTAGAAGTAGTTACTGCCGAAGGTCATATCTGGAATGGTCTACGCAGCCTACGCAAAGATAATACTGGATACGATCTTCGGGATGTATTCATCGGCGCAGAAGGAACTCTTGGCATCATCACCGCAGCGGTGCTGAAGTTATTCCCTAAACCAACAAGCGTGGTCACCGCCTTTATCTCGCTCGACAACGTAGAAAATGCACTTCAACTGCTGCACCTGATGCAGCGATATCACGCTGATAGCCTCACCGCTTTCGAACTAATTAACAGTTGCAGTCTCGAACTGGTCCTCCAACACATACCTCAAGTTTCTCGCATCTTTTACGAGAAAACTGCGTATTATGTTCTTCTTGAGTTATCAAATACTGACACATTCGACAATAGCTCCCGTAAGCTCGAATCCAGTATAGAAATCGCTTTCAATCAAGCCTTGATACGGGATGCGGCGATCGCACAGACCTTATCTCAAGCAGCAAACTGCTGGAAGACAAGAGAGTCAATCTCAGAAGCACAAGCGAAACAAGGTAAAAACATCAAACATGATGTATCTCTGCCCATCTCCCGCATTGCTGAATTTGTTAAGGTTTGCGATGCTGCACTCAGCACCGCTTACCCAGGCTGCCAGTTAGTCACCTTCGGTCACCTTGGCGATGGCAATCTTCACTACAACGTATCCCCGCCAATAGAAATCTCATCTGAAATTTTTCTCGAAAAGCAATGCGAAGTAAATCGAGTTGTGCATGACCTAGTCCATCAATTTGATGGATCAATTTCAGCGGAACATGGGATAGGCGAGTTAAAAAAAGATGAACTTCAACGCTACAAATCTCCAGTTGAATTGGCGATGATGCGACAAATAAAATCGGCGCTTGACCCCCATAATTTAATGAACCCTGGAAAAATTTTTTAGGACAACAAAATGAAAACTTTGTTGATGCTCGCATTTTTATTGGTCGCCCCCATAGCAAAGCTACAAGCAGATACGCAGGTGTACAAGTGCAGCAAGAACGGTGTCACAAGTTTCAGCCAAACTCCTTGCGACGGAAGAATTAGTCAATCGCAAAACATAAAGACTTATACACCAAGCGCAGAAGATCAAAAAAAGGCCTTCAAAGATAATCAAGTCAGACAAAAAGAATACGATCGATTAATCAAAATTCGCCATGCAGAAGAAGCAAAGCTCGATGCACAGAACCGAGCACTGGCAAAGCAAGCTGCAGCCACACGCAAGCGTTGTGACAATCTAAAGATGCATATAGATTGGGCAAAGGAGGACTATCGAAATGCCAAGCCTAAGAATCAAGCGCAAGCGAAAACAAAATTAAAACGAAGTGAAGAGGTATACGCACTGAGCTGCAAATAACCGAACTCGCTATAATTGAGATTTGGAATGACGCATAGCGAAGTGCGGGAGCGGGAGCGGGAGAGATACTGGCGCGTCGGGAGGGGTTCGAACCCCCGACCCATGCCTTAGAAGGGCATTGCTCTATCCAACTGAGCTACCGACGCACACATATTCTTGCGCGGGACGCGCAAAAATCAGAAGGCTGAATATTACAGGGTATCCCCTCTATATTCAAGCCATGCGGGACACTAATCCTCGCCTAAACTAATTCAAAACTGGGCAAATACTACTTAATACAATCAGCAAGCCGTCTAGCCAAGCGTTGCGCATCGTTAGCATCAGAAGTCTCAACCATCACTCGAATCAACGGCTCTGTTCCCGATGCTCGTATCAGCACTCGCCCTTTACCTACTAATTCTTTTTCCACTGCAGCCTTCTCAGAAACCAAGTGCTCATTTTTTTGCCAATCAAAACCGGGTGTCACTCTTACGTTAATCAGAACTTGGGGAAATAACTGCAAATCATCAAAACATTGATCCAGTGACTTACCATTGCGTTTGAGAGCTGATAAAACCTGTAACGCCGACACGATACCATCACCAGTGGTGTGCTTATCAAGACACAGCAAATGCCCAGACCCTTCCCCGCCCAGCAACCAATTATTCTGTTGCATCAATTCCAAGACATAACGGTCGCCAACTTTGGCACGTGCGAAGCCAACTCCTAACTTATTAAATGCCAACTCGACTGCCATATTTGTCATCAAGGTGCCGACGGCACCGGCCACAGGCCCGATCGCAAGACGATCTAATACCATCAGATAGAGAAGCTGATCACCATCATAAATCTTGCCGTTTTTATCGACCATAAGCAGACGGTCTGCATCGCCATCCAAAGCGATACCTAAGTCAGCATGATTTGCTCTCACCGCTAACGACAATGCATCGGGTGCGGTTGCTCCAACTTTGTCGTTAATATTGAAACCATTAGGTTGATTTCCGATGGCAATCACTTCAGCACCAAGCTCATGAAATACGTGTGGCGCAATGTCGTATGCCGCACCATGCGCGCAGTCGACCACAATTTTCATTCCCCGCAAATCCAATTCATTAGGATAGGTGCTCTTACAAAATTCGATATAACGCCCATTTGCATCGCGTAGTCGCTTAGCCTTACCCAACTTATCAGAGCTAACGCATTGCATTTCTTGATCCAACTCTGCCTCAATCGCCAATTCAACGTCGTCTGGAAGCTTTGTACCTTGTGCGGAAAAAAACTTGATGCCGTTATCGTCATAAGGATTATGTGATGCCGAGATCACGACGCCCGCAGATAAGCGCAGTGCGCGAGTCAAGTAGGCAATTGCCGGTGTCGGCATAGGACCAGACAGCATCACATCAACCCCCGCAGCCGCAAAACCTGCCTCTAGTGCTGCCTCTAACATGTAGCCAGACACACGAGTATCTTTACCAATCAATACTGTAGGCTTTGTCGTCCCTGATTGATCAAGCTGTGCCAACACTTTACCGGCGGCATAACCAAGACGCATCACAAAATCAGGGGTAATTGGCTTAACACCAACCTTGCCGCGAATACCATCCGTACCGAAATATTTTCTCACCATAATTTTCTTATCCTTTCTTATAGGGCTTCGTTATTCTTATTGTAAACCGCATCCCATACTTTGAGAGCATCAACCGTTTCGGCAACATCATGAACCCGTATGATTTGCGCGCCTTGAGCATACGCTGCAAGCGCTGCAGACAAGCTGCCAGCGAGCCTGTGCTCAACTGGTTTCTCGGTAATAGCACCAATCATGGATTTACGTGATAAGCCTGCGAGAACAGGCAAATCAAGCTCAATCTTCAAGCTCTTTATCTTGCGTAAAAGCTCAAGATTATGCTCCAGAGTTTTCCCAAAGCCGAAACCAGGATCGACGCAAAGACGCGAACGTTCTACTCCCAAACGAATCAATTCATTTGTATGAAGCTTCAAAAAATCAGACACTTCAGCGAAGACGTTCAGATACTGTGGAGCGACCTGCATGTCTGTTGGTGAATTCTGCATATGCATGACACAGAGGCCCACATCACTATTCAACACGGCTTCACGTGCCGCGATCGAACCAAATCCGCGAATATCGTTGATCATATCAGCGCCGGCAATGATGGCTTCGCGCATTACCTCGGGCTTGTAAGTATCTACCGAGATTGCGCGACCACAATCTCGCAAGGCGTAAACCAAAGGTATGACTCGATGCAACTCATCTTCCAACGATACAGGCGCCGAACCAGGCCGACTTGATTCACCACCAATGTCGATAATGTCGACACCCTGCTCTATCATCTGCTCTGCATGTGACAAAGCGTGATCTAAAGATTGAAATTTCCCGCCATCGGAAAATGAGTCTGGGGTTACATTTAGCACCCCCATGACCAAAGGTTTCACCCTGATTGCTGGATCCGATGAATGCATGCGGAAACGATATCGTCCGCAGTCAAAAAAAGCTGTCGTCATAAAAATTTAGGGTGAGGATTACTCCCCACCCTAGCAAATACATTGAACAATAAGACGCCTTTACGATTGTCGATTAGGCGGGTGCTGTCGCATTCGGTGAGACACCACCTGGAGGCGTATCTGAAGAAGATTTACGCACAGAAGACACCGACTTCGGTGGCGTTGGCTCAATGCCCTTCATGATGTCATTAATTTGCTCAGCATCGATCGTTTCCCATTCCAACAGGGCTTTCGTCATTGCCTCTACTTTATCGCGGTTCTCTTCTAACAAACGACGAGCGATCGCATACTGTGCGTCGAGGATGGTGCGAATTTCAGCGTCGACTTTTTGTTGAGTCGCTTCGGAAATAGTTTTCGAACTACCACCAAAATAACCTTGATCTTGGCTATCTTCATAGACCATCACACCCAAGGTGTCAGACATACCGAAACGAGTCACCATTGCACGAGCTAACTTAGTCGCGCGGGAGAAATCATTCGATGCGCCTGTCGACATCTGACCAACAAAAATCTCTTCTGCGATACGTCCACCAAACAAGATCGCGATCTCTTCCAACATTTTGTCTTTGTAGCCGCTAATTTGATCATGCTCAGGCAACTGCCATGTCAAACCAAGAGCATTACCACGCGGCATAATCGTTACTTTATGAACTGGATCCGCCTTAGGCAACAGTTTTGCCACCACCGCATGACCAGACTCGTGATATGCCGTATTAGTACGCTCATCTTCACGCATCACCATGGATTTACGCTCTGGGCCCATGTAAATCTTGTCTTTCGCATCTTCGAAATCTTGCATCTCGACCAAACGCTTATTACGACGTGCCGCAAACAAAGCGGATTCATTCACCAAGTTTGCGAGATCTGCACCGGAGAAACCAGGCGTACCACGCGCCAGAATGTCAGCACGTACATCAGGAGCGATAGGCACCTTGCGCATATGGACGTTCAAAATCTGCTCACGACCGCGGATATCAGGCAAACCAACCGTCACTTGGCGGTCAAAGCGACCTGGACGCAACAAGGCTTTATCTAAGACATCAGAACGATTCGTCGCAGCGATCACGATCACGCCAGAATTCGGTTCGAAACCGTCCATCTCGACCAACATTTGGTTCAAGGTTTGTTCGCGTTCATCATTGCCACCGCCCATACCTGCGCCACGATGACGACCAACAGCATCAATTTCATCAATAAAGATAATACATGGCGCATGCTTTTTCGCGTTGTCGAACATATCGCGTACGCGAGATGCACCGACACCCACAAACATTTCGACGAAATCGGAACCCGAGATAGTGAAGAATGGAACCTTTGCTTCACCTGCAATCGCACGTGCCAGCAAAGTTTTACCGGTACCTGGAGGGCCAACCATCAAGACGCCACGTGGAATACGGCCACCGAGCTTCTGAAACTTGCTTGGATCACGCAAGAAATCAACAACTTCACTGACTTCTTCTTTCGCTTCATCACAGCCTGCAACATCAGCAAAGGTCACGTGATTATTGGTTTCGTCCAACATGCGCGCCTTGGATTTGCCAAAAGAAAAAGCGCCGCCCTTACCGCCACCTTGCATTTGGCGCATGAAGAAAATCCAAACGCCAATCAATAACAAGATCGGGCCATAACTCCACAGGATCTTTTCAATAAATGAAGGCTCATCTGGTGCTTTTGCATCAAATTTAATATTATTGGCAATTAAGTCATTCACCAGACCACGCTCTTGACGTGGTACTTGTGCTTTTACTTTTTTACCATCCTGTGTGGTACCGACGATCGAATATGAAGCATCATCAAACATAGCCTCTTTGATACGCTTGGATTTCACATCATCCAAGAAGTCAGAATAACCAACTACTGTCGCACCTGCGGCGAGGTTCTTACTGGTGAAATTATTAATGACCATGAAGAGGATCAGAATCACAACTCCCCACATCGCCAGTTTGGTCATATTTGAATTATTCACGAAAACTCCTTGGGTGCATTTTTGTGCAAAATTTACTGACTTTCTAAATCACGCGAAACATCTTGCACTGATAAACGTTTATTCTACTCGCATTGAATTGAGCTTGCTGCAGTTGATATGCTGGCGAGCTTGACAATTATCAAGAGGCAAATCGTACTAATTTGGATTTTTTAAGCCTCTACCCAACAAAAATACCTCTGCTGACTTATCTTTACTCGCTTTTGGCTTTTTGTTTGCCACAACTTTGAATTCATCTTTAAATAAAGTCACAAGCGTATTATAGCTTGGCCCATGAAAACATTTGACGAGTAAAGCACCATTTGGTTTCAAATGTGCCTTAGCAAAATCGACTGCTAATTCGATAATATACTCAACTCGTGCAGCATCAGTCGTGGAATTTCCAGAGAGGTTGGGCGCCATATCTGATAATACTACGTCAACCTTCTTACCATCGAGATGAGATTCCAGTTGCGCGAGAATAGCCTCTTCACGGAAATCGCCTTGAATAAACTCGACGTCAGCAATTGGCTCCATTGGCAACAAATCCAGTGCATAAATTGCACCGTGTATGCCACCGCCCTCTTTACCCGAGAGTTTTTGGCGGACATATTGAGACCAACCACCGGGAGTTGCTCCAAGATCGACAATAATTTGACCACTTTTGATCAACTTTTCGTTTTCATCGATCTCTTTGAGTTTGTAAACCGCGCGCGACCGGAAGCCCTCTTTTTGTGCTAATTTCACATAAGGATCATTAATATGATCGTGAACCCAATTTTGATTGAATTTATTCTTGGCCATTGGCGTAAAATACTGCTTTTAAAGGAATTTATATGTCAAACGAAGCGACAACCGCAACTTCAACACTGAAATCAAAACTAAAATCGAAACTTACTCCAGCTGAACGTAGCGAATTGCGCGCTGAAGCTCATGGTTTGAAACCTACCGTCATCATTGGTGAGGCGGGCCTCACTGCCTCGGTCAAAAAAGAAATCGACGCAAGTTTGAATTCTCATGGCCTCATCAAAGTTCGCGTATTTGGCGACGATCGTGAAGCACGCATCGAGATATACGAAACAATCTGCACGGAACTTGGCGCCGAACCCGTACAACATATCGGCAAACTCTTGGTAATTTATCGCCCGAAATTGGAAGGCACAAAAGAAACCAAATTCGTCAAGCGCGGCAAGGGCCTGCGTGAAGTTACTGTAGTCAAGCCTAGCGCAAGTGGCACAAAAAAACCATCTGTTTCTAAGGTTCTCGTCAAAGGCAACGAACGGGTGACGCAAGGCGGTAACATCAAACGCGCAAAGCCACGTCAAAAGAGTGTCAAGAAATCAGCGGCTTAATTCTGACATCACTCTTGAATACACCACACAAAAACAAAGGGCACAGCGAGTGCCCTTTGTTTTATCGAACAAGCTCAAATTAAATATATTGCACTTCTAAGATTTCATATTCGCGAACACCAGCTGGTGCTTGAACACCTACGACGTCACCGGCATACTTACCGATCAAAGCGCGAGCGATTGGCGAAGTAATCGATACTTTACTCAATTTCAGATCTGCTTCGTCTTCGCCAACAATTTGATAGGTCACTTTCTGACCGTTTTCCAAATCTTCAAGATGTACAGTTGACGCGAACACAACACGGCCTTCCGCATCTAATTCCGTGGGGTCAATAATTTGCGCTGCACTCAATTTGCTATCGAGCTCGGCAATGCGGCCTTCGATAAAAGCTTGACGTTCTTTCGCTGCATCATATTCAGCGTTTTCAGACAAATCGCCTTGTGCACGTGCTTCAGCAATTGCATTAATCACTTCTGGACGGTCTTTCGTCTTTAGTTTATGCAACTCTTGCTTGAGCAATTCTGCACCAAATTTAGTCAGGGGTACTGTACTCATAGCTTACTACTCAATATAAAAGGTTAAAAATAGTGTGCTTTCTGCACTAGAGGTAATTGGCATATTCAAATTACCACTACCAAAAATAGAGAGGTCACAGAGATAACGCATCACGTTACCTGTTGTGACCTCAGCATTTACTTCATGAAATCCTTGAGATCGCAATCACTGTGATCTCAATTTTTGCTTAGTGTAAAGACTTATGCAGACCTTGTAAATCATAGACGTGCAATTGATTGAGATGACGCATACCTTCCACAGCCGCCTCAGCACCTGCAATCGTCGTGATCGTAGTTGCACCGGAACCCAGAGCTGCCACACGAATTGAACGGGAATCGGCAATCGCATTACGCTTTTCTTCCACGGTATTGATGACCAATACGATTTCGCGATTTTTGAGCATATCGACAACGTGCGGACGTCCCTCAGCAACCTTGTTCACTGGTGCACATGGCACGCCAGCAGCCGAAATTGCTGCCGCAGTGCCTTTTGTGGCCAACAACTCAAAGCCCATCGCGACCAAATTCTTGGCAATGTTAATAGCACGTGGCTTATCTGCATTTTTCACGGTCAGGAAAACTTTACCTGACGTTGGCAACTTGATGCCCGCACCCATCTGTGATTTTACGAAAGCTTCGCCGAAGGTGCGACCGACGCCCATCACTTCACCAGTGGATTTCATCTCTGGACCAAGAATCGTGTCAACACCCGGGAATTTCACGAATGGGAATACTGCCTCTTTCACACTGAAGTAGGAAGGAACGACTTCTTTGTAGATGCCTTGAGAATCCAAAGACTGTCCCACCATGCAACGAGCAGCAATCTTCGCCAATTGCAAGCCAGTAACCTTAGAAACATAAGGAACCGTGCGTGATGCGCGAGGATTCACTTCAAGTACATAAACAATGTCTTCGCCATCTTTTTGCTGGATCGCAAACTGTACGTTCATCAAACCAACGACGTTCAAGCCTTTTGCCATCAAACTCGTTTGACGTTTGAGTTCATCGATTGTTGCTTGTTTCAATGAGTAAGGCGGCAATGAACATGCAGAGTCGCCAGAGTGAACACCTGCTTGTTCAATGTGTTCCATCACGCCGCCGATAAAGGTGCGAGTGCCATCTGACAAGCAATCAACGTCAACTTCGATCGCATCGTTCAAGAAGCGGTCAAGCAATACTGGCGAATCATGGGAAACTTTAACCGCTTCGCGCATGTAGCGCTCTAGGTCACGTTGTTCATGCACGATTTCCATCGCACGCCCACCCAAAACGTAGGATGGACGAACCACCAATGGATAACCAATCTCCTGCGCCAAGGCCAAAGCCTCTTCTTCTGTACGCGCAGTACGATTTGGTGGCTGACGTAAACCAAGGTCTTGCAACATTTTTTGGAAACGTTCACGATCTTCCGCAGCATCGATCATATCTGGCGAGGTACCGATAATCGGCACACCATTAGCTTCTAATTCCAATGCCAATTTCAACGGCGTTTGACCACCGTATTGCACGATCACACCGACTGGTTTTTCCAGTTCAACGATTTCCAACACATCTTCTAGAGTCAACGGCTCGAAGTACAAGCGATCAGAGGTGTCGTAGTCAGTCGAGACTGTTTCTGGGTTACAGTTGACCATGATGGTTTCATAACCGTCGTCACGCATCGCGAATGCTGCATGAACGCAGCAGTAATCGAACTCGATACCTTGGCCAATACGGTTCGGGCCGCCACCCAAAACCATAATCTTCTTCTTATCGGTTGGAGCAGACTCGCACTCTTCTTCATAGGTTGAGTACATATACGCCGTATTCGTCGCGAACTCACCGGCACAAGTATCGACGCGCTTATACACAGGACGTACATTCAATGCCTTACGTTGCGCACGAACCGCAGCTGCGGTTGTTTTCAAGAGCTTTGCCAAACGACGATCAGAAAAACCTTTTTTCTTCAACTTCAACAACACTTCTTTGCTGATGGCGTCGAGCGACTGCGTTTCCAACCACAATTCGATATCAACGATATCTTTGATTTGCACCAAAAACCATGGGTCGATACGCGTCAATTGATGAACTTCTTCCACTGTGAAGCCTTGAGCAAAAGCATCACCGACGTACCAAATACGATCAGGACCAGGCGCACCCAATTCTTTTTCTAACACTTCGCGGTCTGTCGTCTTCTCGTTCATTCCATCTACGCCAACTTCCAAGCCACGCAAGGCTTTTTGGAAGGATTCTTGGAATGTACGACCGATGGCCATCACTTCACCGACAGACTTCATTTGTGTCGTTAAACGATTGTCTGCAGTTGGGAATTTTTCAAATGCAAAACGCGGGATCTTCGTCACGACGTAGTCGATCGAAGGCTCGAACGATGCTGGTGTTTGACCGCCCGTAATTTCATTACGTAATTCGTCGAGCGTAAAGCCCACTGCCAACTTCGCTGCGATCTTCGCGATTGGGAAACCTGTGGCTTTCGATGCCAAAGCCGATGAGCGAGAAACACGTGGATTCATCTCAATAACGATCATGCGTCCATCTTCAGGATTAACTGAGAACTGCACATTCGAACCACCGGTATCAACACCAATTTCACGCAACACTGCCAAAGAGGCATTACGCATGATTTGATATTCTTTATCAGTCAAAGTCTGCGCTGGCGCCACAGTGATAGAGTCACCAGTATGTACGCCCATTGGATCTAAGTTTTCGATCGAGCAAACGATAATGCAGTTATCCGCTTTATCGCGTACAACTTCCATTTCATATTCTTTCCAGCCGATCAAAGATTCTTCAATGAGCAATTCACTTGTTGGAGAGGCTTCTAAACCACGCTTACAAATCGTTTCGAATTCTTCTTCGTTGTACGCAATACCACCGCCCGTTCCACCCATGGTGAACGATGGACGAATAATGACTGGGAAACCAATACGTTTTTGTACTTCCCAAGATTCATCCATGGTGTGTGCCACGCCAGAACGCGCAGAGCCCAAACCAATTTTGGTCATTGCTTCCTTAAACTTGGAACGATCTTCGGCTTTATCAATCGCTTCCGGTGTCGCACCAATCAACTCGCACTTGTACTTGTCGAGCACACCATGACGATGCAGATCCAAGGCGCAGTTCAACGCCGTTTGGCCACCCATCGTCGGCAAAATTGCATCTGGACGTTCTTTATCAATAATGCGTTCAACAATTTGCCACGTGATTGGTTCGATGTAAGTGACATCGGCCATTTCTGGATCGGTCATGATGGTCGCAGGATTGCTATTGACCAAAATAACTTTGTAACCCTCTTCACGCAACGCTTTACAAGCTTGTGCACCAGAATAGTCGAACTCACATGCTTGGCCGATTACGATCGGACCAGCACCAATAATCAGAATACTTTTTATATCAATACGTTTTGGCATTTTAATTCTTCTCCATCGTTGCAGCTGACTTTGCAACTTTCATCAAGGACGTGAAACGATCAAACAGGTAGGCAATATCATGCGGACCTGGTGAAGCTTCAGGATGTCCCTGGAAGCAGAATGCCGGTTTATCTGTACGTGCAAATCCTTGCAATGAACCGTCAAACAAAGACACGTGTGTCACGCGGCAATTGTCTGGTAAAGAACTCGCATCCACTGCAAAGCCGTGATTTTGAGAAGTGATCAAGACTTGTTTGCTATCGAGATCTTGCACTGGGTGATTCGCACCGTGGTGACCAAACTTCATCTTCAGGGTTTTCGCGCCTGAAGCCAAAGCCATAATTTGATGACCTAAGCAAATACCGAAAGTAGGAATACCTTTTTCAATTAATTCTTTAGCTGCTGCAATCGCGTAATCGCAAGGCTCAGGATCACCAGGACCATTCGACAAGAACACCCCGTCCGGGTTCAAGGCCAACACATCTGCCGCGCTCGATTGCGCTGGCAATACGGTGACTTTACAACCGCGCTCAGCCAACATGCGCAAGATATTGCGCTTTACGCCGAAATCAAAAGCCACCACGTGGAACTCAGGGTTCGCCAATTTTCCGTAGCCTTGACCAAGCTTCCATTCAGTCTCAGTCCATTCGTAGGACTTCGTCACGGAAACGACTTTTGCCAAATCCATGCCAGACAAACCTGGGAAAGTTTTTGCCAACTCTAATGCTTTTGCTGCATCCGCGCCGACCAAAATCGCACCACCTTGCGCACCTTTTTCGCGCAAGATACGCGTTAATTTTCGCGTATCAATACCAGCGATTGCCACAATATTCTGCGACTTCAAGTAATCCGATAAAGACTGCTCAGAGCGGAAATTTGACACTTGCATCGGTAAGTCTTTGATGATCAAACCTGCGGCATGAATCTTTTCAGACTCAACGTCTTCACTATTGATACCGGTATTACCGATATGTGGATAGGTCAGCGTGACGATTTGAGAGCTATAACTAGGATCAGTCAAAATTTCCTGATAACCAGTCATGGAGGTATTGAAAACGACTTCACCGATAGTGTGTCCGTTGGCACCGATGGAAACGCCAGTAAAAATCGTGCCGTCAGCGAGGGCAAGAATAGCGATGGCATCGGGATTGGAACTTAAGGACTGCGGAATGGGCAGCAAGGGCAACTCCTGTAGTGTTACCGTCGCTGCGCGCCAAAACATCGATCGTTACTGACTGTCCCTAAATAGTATTGCGCTATCCAGAGAATGAGAAACTATCAAAGTAGAGAGTGATTTTTTGGATATGCGCTACGACGAGATTTGAATAAGCTAAACCCTCGAATTATAGCGCATTTGGCGCCCCCAGGCAATCGAAGCAGACCAACTTCGACGAACTTCCCCCAGTCCTAGTCTACGAAAAATTTGCGCCAACTTTACTTACTGACATCGACACCGCTGAGCAAAACATTTGGCGAAGCAAGATTTTATCGGGATAATACGGTTTTACCAGCCTGAAATTAATTCACCGTGCTTTCCACTTTAGCAGATCAAATAAACAATATTTTGCCGCAAACTCAATGCACTAAATGCGGCTATCCAAACTGCCGTGGCTATGCTGAAGCGATTGCCACCAACACTGCCAACTACAATCAATGCCCACCTGGCGGCACAGAAGGAATTGCCAGAATCGCGGCATTTTTACAAAAAGACATCATTCCACTCAATCCTCAGCACGGCATCGAACGCCCTCGTCCAGTGGCGTTTATCGACGAGAACGTTTGCATCGGCTGCACACTCTGCATCCAAGCCTGCCCCGTCGATGCCATCATGGGTGCGAATAAGCAAATGCACACTGTAATACCGGAACTTTGCACCGGTTGTGACCTTTGCGTGGAACCTTGCCCGGTCGACTGCATCGTCATGCTGAATGAAAACGGCCCAGCGACTGGTTGGAATGCATGGTCTCACCAACAAGCGCAAGCAGCACGTGAGCGCTTTGAAGCGCGTGAACTACGACTGGTTCGCGAGAAACAAGAGAATGAAGCACGCTTACTGGTAAAAGCTCAAGAAAAACTCAAACTAATCAACGCTGAAATTCCTGAAACGCAAGCAGAATTGGATGAAAAAGAGCGTAAGCGTAAGATTATTGCTGATGCGATTCGTAAAGCAGCTCTAAAAAAGAACGCCAGCGACACACAAAACGAAGAGAATACACCATGAATGAGCAAAAACGACATGAGATTTTCTCCCGCTTGCGCGCCGAAAATCCTCATCCAACAACTGAACTCGAATACACAAGCCCATTTGAACTGTTGATTGCCGTGCTTTTATCGGCGCAAGCGACCGACGTCTCGGTAAATAAGGCAACACGAAAGCTCTACCCTATCGCCAACACGCCTGAGTCCATATTCAAATTGGGTGTCGATGGCTTGACCCCCTACATCCAAACCATCGGCCTTTTCAGAACCAAGGCCAAAAATACCATTGAGACCTGCCGCATCTTACTTGAGCAGCACCAGGGACAAGTTCCGCGCAATCGCGAAGCGCTCGAAGCACTGCCAGGCGTTGGCCGCAAAACCGCCAATGTCGTTCTCAATACCGCATTTGGCGAAGCGACTATCGCAGTCGACACACACATATATCGGGTATCCAATCGCACCGGCATTGCGCCCGGCAAAAATGTCGATGTGGTCGAACAAAAGCTACTCAAGTTTGTACCTAAGGAATTTAAACTCGACGCCCATCACTGGCTCATCTTGCACGGACGCTATACCTGCCTCGCCCGCACACCCAAGTGCTGGAATTGCATGATTCAAGATCTTTGCGAATACAAAGAAAAAACGCCTTTACCAGAATCTGTGTAAAGGCGTTTTGATTACCTCAGCGTGCAAGATCAAACGATTTTGCATGCCTCCTCAAATGCCAAACGAGGCGAACGTGGGAACAACTTTTCTGCATCTCCATAGCCGATATTGCAGACAAAATTAACTTTTACGTTCGTACCCGCGAAAAATTCCGCATTGATTTTCTCCGCATCAAAGCCAGACATGGGCCCGCAATCCAAACCCAGAGCGCGAGCGGCCATCATCAGGTAAGCACCTTGCAAGCTCGAATTTCTAAATGCTGTTGACTCGACTACCGCATCATTCCCTTCAAACCAAGAGCGAGCATCGGGCGCATGTGGAAACAGTTGCAAGAGTTTTTCGTAGAACGCCATGTCCATACCGATAATTGCAGTGACCGGTGCTTTACGCGTTTTATCTGCATTGCCAGGCGACATGCATGCCACCAATTTTTCTTTCTGCTCAGCCAACTTGACGAACACAATGCGTGCAGGCGAGCTATTGGCTGAGGTCGGAGCCCATTTCATGGCTTCATACATGGCATGAATTTGTTCATCGCTGACCGACTTATCCAGCCATTCGTTGTGGGTGCGCGCGTTTGAAAACAGCAAAGCTAATTGTTCTTGATTTAACATTCGTTGACCTCCAATGATGAAGCCAAGATCATATCTCAAAACCAATTCTTTTTCTGAGCACCAACGCACGAAGCGACGCATCGTGATGGCAAAGCAAATTTCACGGTAAAATCGCCACCTCAACTTAATTCAGTCAACCATGTTTAATCCTAGCCAAGCCGATGTCAGGCGCTTTTTTTGTGAAACTTTTCGTAAATACCAAGCAAAAGAACTCCTGACGCCCCTCGAAACTATAGCCGCCGACTGGATCGCCGAACATCCAGAATATGCTGAGGACTTTCGTGATGTGGATGCGGCGTTGGCGCGGGACTACAGTGTAGACAATGGCAAGACAAATCCCTTCCTGCATCTCTCCATGCACTTGACCATCGCAGAACAAGTGACGATCAATCAACCGCATGGCGTGCGGATTGCCTACGAGGCACTGGCACACAAGAAGAATTCGATTCACGAAGCCCACCACGAGATGATGGACTGCCTCGGGGAAATGATCTGGAACTCTCAGAGGAACGGCACGCCACCTGACGGTGAAGCGTATATCGCATCTTTGCGACGCCGCGCCGGAAAATAAAAAAGCCGCGATTAACTCGCGGCTTTTTCAACTCAACTCCAGCTTAATTTCAGCTTTAACTGATATTAAATTATTTTTTCAATACTAAATCTGTTGGCAGACTATTGAGGTAGGCAGCAATATTTTCAATGTCTGCGTTACTCAATGCTTTCGCTTGTCCTTCCATAATCGCATTACTGCGACCAGCCAAGCCATTTGCGCCACGCTGGTAGGCTTTCAAAGTTTGAGCCAAATAGTCTTTATGTTGACCCGCCAACTTTGGGTAGCTTGGATCAATCGGATTTGTAAATTTATCGCCATGGCAAGATGCGCAATTAAATTTCGCAACTGCTTCCTTGCCCGCTGCAATGTTGCCACCTGCATGTGCCGCAGAAGCAGCAACCAGCATCAATACCAATAAAGAGATCTTTTTCATGAATTCCTCGGCTTATCTCACGATGTTCGCGGTTTGTTTTGAATAGTAAGCTGCCAAATCAGCAATATCTTGGTCGCTCAAGCTACCTGCAATACCACGCATCGATGGATGCTTACGATCGCCTTTACGATAGGCTTCCAAGGCACTCTTGATGTAGCCTTCGCTTTGGCCACCGATCATAGGCACTTGGTAAACTTGAGGAAAAGTAGCTTTGTAGCCTGGAATCGCATGGCAACCGATGCACATTGCAACTTTGTTTTTTGCAGCGTTTGCATCGCCTTTGATCTCTGCCGACATTGCCAGCTGTGTAACACTCGCCAACGCGAGTAAAGCGAATAATTTTTTCATATTAGCCAAGTGAATAATCGAAGTGACGGATTGATTTAAATCAGTATTTTAGCCGATAAAACTTAATTTTGCGCAAATTTCGAATGGGAAATACCGAATAAGTCTGGACATCGTGACGATTGCAACACAGGATGAATCACATCTTCCCTCTAAACTTTTCAACAAGTTTTGCTAGTACAAATTCGACAAAGAACAATTTAGAAGTACTCGTCACTTTCAAAAACGAGAAAGTGTTTAGGTAATCCCCCCAACAAATAATCGGACTTATAAGTAGAATTTTCTAAATTTGATTTTTAGAGGTTTTACATGAAGACATCCCGTTACACCGACAGCCAGATTATCGCAATCCTGAAGCAGGCAGAAGCTGGCTC
>CANHZI010000013.1 GCA_947464955.1 Oxalobacteraceae bacterium | reverse complement strand
TTGTCCGATTTTAAATCGAATGAATACAAGAAACTGATTGGCGGCACTCGTTATGAACCTGATGAAGAAAATCCAATGTTGGGTTTCCGCGGTGCAGCTCGTTACTTAGCAAATGATTTTGCTGAGTCTTTCGAGATGGAATGCACGGCGATGAAGCGCGTGCGTAACGATATGGGATTAACCAATGTCGAATTGATGATTCCATTCGTGCGCACCTTGGGTCAGGCTGAAAAGGTCGTTAATCTGTTGGCGAAGAACGGTTTGAAGCGTGGCGAGAATGGTCTGCGTTTGATCATGATGTGCGAAGTACCGTCGAATGCCATCTTAGCCGATGAATTCCTCGAATACTTTGACGGATTCTCAATTGGTTCTAACGATTTGACGCAATTGACCTTGGGTCTCGATCGCGATTCAGGTATGGAATTGTTGGCGGCTGATTTTGACGAACGTGATCCCGCAGTTAAAGCGATGCTGTCGCGTGCGATTTCCGCTTGCCGCAAAGCCGGTAAATACGTGGGGATTTGTGGTCAGGGGCCTTCCGATCATCCAGATTTCGCTGAATGGTTGATGCAAGAAGGAATAGAATCGATTTCTTTGAACCCTGATTCTGTTGTCGATACGTGGAAAAAGCTGGCGAAGTAAGAGAATTCGTTGCCGATTTTTGCTAAATCGAACGCTCTGATAAAGTTGTATTAGTGGAGTATGAATGGCGTATGGGTTGATATCCATACGCCATTTGTTGTTTTCGCGATCAAATCTTGGTCAGCAGATGCTTCTGTCGTGCTTATGTCATGGTATTGTCATTTATGGCTTTTATAATCCGCCCTAACTCAACAAGAAAAATAAAAACATCAAACCCTTATTTGTCCAAGCACGTCAAACCCTCCACACAGCATGTGTCGAGGGTTTTTTTGTTTTTAAATTACCGATGTTTTTTGAGTTATGATTGGGCAAACTAATTACTTGCAAAAAAGGAGAATAATATGGATGCATGGATGATGTGGCTAGTACTGGCTGGCTTGGTCGTAATCTTGGAGCTTTTTACAGGCACTTTCTATTTGCTCATGATTGCGGTCGGCTTACTTGCTGGAACAGCTGTCGCAGCGCTTGGATTTGCTTCGCCAATTCAGTTGTTGGTGGCAGCGATTGTTGGATCAATTGCGACGATCAGTCTACATTTCAGTCGTTTTGGCTGGAAACAGCGTGGCGAAGTTTCACGCGATCCGAATGTGAATATCGATATCGGACAACAGCTGTCTGTCAACGAATGGATAGAGATTGGACAAGGTAAATTTAGTGCCCGCACCAAGTATCGCGGTGCGCTGTGGGATGTGGAGTTACACCAAGGGCGACCTGAAGCAGGTTTGTTCGAGATAGAAGAAGTAGTTGGAAGTCGGCTGATTGTGAAATCAGTCAATTAAATGCATTTGAATATTTAAAACGAGTCACAAGAAAAATAAGGAATGGAAATGGAAAATTCGACATTTGTAGTCTTTGTATTATTCGTATTAGCATTGGTCTTTATCATGAAGACAGTAAAGGTCGTGCCGCAACAAGATGCATGGGTCGTGGAGCGTCTTGGCAAGTATCATGCAACCCTCGCCCCTGGCTTGAACATTGTGGTTCCGTTTGTCGATCGTATCGCTTACAAGCACGTGTTGAAAGAGATTCCGCTCGACGTACCGCCACAAGTTTGTATCACCAAGGACAATACGCAGTTGCAGGTTGATGGTATTTTGTACTTTCAAATCACAGATGCGATGCGTGCTTCGTATGGATCATCCAACTATATCGCCGCAATTACGCAATTGGCGCAAACGACATTACGTTCGGTGATCGGTAAGATGGAACTTGATAAGACCTTTGAAGAGCGTGATCACATCAACACGACGATTGTGAACGCGATCGACGAGTCAGCGGCGAACTGGGGCGTTAAGGTTTTACGCTATGAGATCAAGGACTTAACGCCACCGAAAGAGATTTTGCACGCGATGCAAGCGCAGATCACTGCCGAGCGCGAAAAACGTGCTTTGATTGCGGCTTCAGAGGGTAGAAAGCAAGAGCAAATCAATATCGCCTCGGGTGAACGTGAAGCTGCTATCGCAAAGTCTGAAGGTGAAATGCAGGCTTCAATTAATCGCGCTCAAGGTGAGGCTGCGGCTATTCTTGCAATTGCTGATGCGAGTGCTGAGGCGCTACGTAAGACTGCCGCTGCAATCCGTGAACCTGGTGGTGAAGATGCGGTGAATCTGAAGGTCGCTGAGCAATATGTGTCAGCATTTGCAAATTTGGCTAAGACCAATAATTCAATTATTGTTCCTGCGAATATGAGCGATATGAGTGGTTTGATCGCGAGTGCGATGCAGGTAGTTAAAGCACAAAAATGATGTCTCGATCGACAGGATAAGTCTAAATTTCCTTAGCATTGCTATTAGTAGGAACTTCGCTTCGATCAACACACTCATTACAACTTATTTGTATTGAGTGTGTTGTATTTAAAGCTAATATTATTGTTAATTAAAATAATTGTTTTTATACTACTTCCACTTGCTCAAGTAAGTCGTTATTCACGAGTAAACAGGAGTAGTTATGACAATCGATCGAAGTAGGCGAGAATTTTTTCTTTTGCCCACATTAAGTTTTTTGATGTGGTCAACGTCGCAAGGTCCGGCGTTGGCGATCAAAAAGGACAGCACACAAAACAGCCACGCAATCTCGAACTCGACAGATGGTCGGGAGTTGCAGCAAAACAGATTGCCAATTAGTTTGCCGATGAGTTTAGCCTCCTTAAATGGGCTTAAATTTGATGCTTCCCGCTACTTTGTGAGTGAGAAGCTCGATGGAGTGAGAGCTTTCTGGGACGGTCACTCACTCTATTTTCGCAGCGGCAGAAAAATAAACACGCCTTCTTGGTTTACAAAAGACTTCCCCGATTTCCCTATTGACGGTGAGTTATGGATGGGGCGAGGGAAATTTGAGAAATTATCAGCGGCTGTCAGGCGCGCACAAGCGGTCGAATCAGAATGGAAAGAGATTCAATACTGTCTTTTTGAGTTACCGAATGGTTTAGGTGTTTTTGATGAGAGGTTGCAGACCTTGCAGTCGCTTGCAAATCGATCCTTAACACCCTGGTTGAGGGTGGTTGAACAAAGAAGATTCAAGGATAAACATCAAATTCAACTATATTTTCAACAACTCGTTGCTACTGGTGCGGAAGGTATTGTGTTGCACTTCGCAGAAGCAAAATTTGAAGGGAAGCGCAACGAAAATGTGTTGAAGTTTAAGCCCTATTTCGATGCGGAGGCGACCGTTATCAAGCATTTGCCAGGCACAGGAAAGTATCGCGGCTTGATGGGAGCCTTATTAGTTGAGGATAGGGCTGGGAGGCGTTTTAGATTGGGTTCAGGGTTTGATGATGACTTACGTCAAACCCCTCCGGCAATTGGAACTTGGCTAAGTTATCGGTACCGTGATTTGACAAGCAATGGCATGCCAAGATTTGCAAGCTATTTGAGACCTTATGATCCAGATTAAAGAAGCTAATCGACGCCGTATTTTTTTCTCAAGGTCTCCATCAATCCTGAGGTTTTGATTTTTTCAAAAGCGTGCTTTAGCTTGTTAATGGTCTCGCTGTTCGACTTCTTATTGATCGCGAAATAAAACTGATATTCTTCGTCCAATGTGTAAATCGGTTCGATGTCGTTGAGCTGATATGGAAGCTTGCTGACTTCATATCGCGCGCCACCATTGGTCGCCAATATGATATCAATGCGCTTAAAAAATAGCTTCTTCATATTCGATGTTGTACTAGGTGCCTCATCGATCTGTTCTTTCGAAAAAAGTCCTCTCTCGACAACTAACTTAATCGCTGACGTGTCCCGAACAATACCAACTCTGTATTTTCGCAGGTCTTGTTTCGACTTGATGTTGATGTCTTTACGCTCAGACAATTTGAACAGCATCATTTTTCTTGGACCAATTGGCCCTATCCATTCAAAGTACGGCTCACGTTCAGGCGTTCTTGTCGTCGTATAGAGGAGGGAATTTGGCTCGCTCGATGCACTTAAATAAGCACGTCCCCATGGCAATAGAGTAAAGCTTGCTGGAATATCAGCCTCTTTCAGCATCGCGCGAAGTATGTCAGTTGAATAACCACTGAACTCGCCGTTATCTAGATAATTATAAGGCGGAAGGTGCTCGGTATAGATTTTGAGAGCAGTCGGGCCCTCAGCTTGCAATGCGAGGCAATCGCCTTGAAAAAACAGAAAGCCAGATAAAAGAAGTAAATACGAAAGTCTCATACTCTTCTTGCAATGTTGAAAATGTGAATGGCTAATAGTAAAACCGAATTTTCAACGAAGCAAGAAATGCTTTTCCGCTCAACGTGATTAACAACGATCTGGTGTAATCGATTAGTCGTATGAAAGCCAAGACAGCATCACTGACCGATGCCTACACGGCAGCCTCTAGGAATTCTTGCTGCTCTAACCATTCCATTTCTAGTTGCTCAAGTTCTTTTACTACATAAGCTTGATCAAGCAGCATGTTCTTTAGCTTTTCCTTGTTTTCATCGCTGTAGATAGCGCTATCTGCCAGCTGTATGCTAAATTCTTCTTTCTTTACGTTGAGTTTCGCCATTTGTTCTTCGAGGCGTTTGATGCGGGTTTCTATTGGTTTTCTTGCCGCAGCGATGCGTTGTCGTTCTTCTGCGTCACGGCGTTTTCGTTCCTTATCATCCAATTGTGGTGTGCTAGGAACCGGTTTTGATTGAGGTAATTCCGAGGCTTTCGCTTTGGTTTTCTCTGGTAGGTTGGCGGCTGAATTTTGGTTAGCCAGAGCAACTTGCTCGAGCTTCGTTTTGTAAAGCCAATCTTTGTAGTCATCGAGGTCACCATCGAATGGTAACAGTTGGCCATCCGCGACGATAATGAATTGGTCCGTAGTCGCTCGTAGTAAATGGCGATCATGGGATACAACCACCAAGGTGCCTTCAAATTGCGCCAAAGCTTCGGTAAGTGCCTCGCGGGTTTCGAGATCTAAATGGTTGGTTGGTTCGTCCAATAACAGCAGGTTGGGGCGCTGCCATACAATCATTGCAAGTGCAAGACGTGCTTTTTCGCCGCCAGAAAATGGCGCGATCGGGCTAGTGACCATCGCGCCTGGAAAATTAAAACCGCCCAAGAAATTACGAAGTTCTTGTTCACGGACATCTGGTGCGATGTGAGCCAAATGCCATAGGGGAGACTCGTCGTGACGTAGCATTTCGACTTGATGCTGAGCGAAATAGCCAATCGATAAACCTTTGCCTGTGGTGATCGTTCCCTTCAACGGAGGGATCTCGCCAACGATGGTTTTAATTAATGTCGATTTACCAGCGCCATTGATACCGAGGAGACCAATACGTTGCCCAATTTGAAGAGAGAATTTAACGTTGCCGACAATTTTCTTCTCAGTAAAGCTGTGGTCGGTTTCAGAATCAATGCGATAGCCGCAATCGACCTCGTCCATGACGAGCATAGGATTTGGTGCACTTAGGGGCTCACGAAATTCAAAAGAGAATTCGGCTGCAGCGCGCAAAGGTGCCAATTCCTCCATTTTTTCAAGCGCCTTAATACGGCTCTGTGCTTGCTTCGCTTTAGATGCTTTGGCGGCGAATCGATCAATGAAAGACTGGAGATGAGCGCGTTTGCGGTTTTGCTTTTCGATTGAGCTTTGGGCCAAAATCAACTGCGCTGCACGTTGGCGCTCAAACGCTGAATAATTTCCTGAATACCGCTTAAGTTTGCGTTCATCAATATGCACCACGACATTCACAACACCATCAAGAAAATCGCGATCATGGGAAATAATAATCAATGTACCTTGGTAACGCTTCAGCCAGTCTTCCAGCCAAATGATGGCATCAAGATCCAAGTGATTCGTGGGTTCATCGAGTAAGAGTAAATCGGATTTGCACATCAAGGCCTGTGCTAAATTTAAACGCATACGCCAACCACCGGAAAAGCTAGCAACTGGTTGATCCATTTGTTCCAGCGTGAAGCCTAAGCCAATCAATAGCTGCTCTCCGCGCGAACGTACAGTGTAGGCATCCGCATCTGCCAAGGCACCATAGACTTCGCCAATCGCGATGCCATTGTCGTGGGATTCAGGTTGCGCCTCTAACTCGGCTAACTGCGCCTCCAATTTTCGTAAGGTCACATCCCCATCAATCGCATAATCGATGGCGCTTCTTTGTAGTGGCGGTGTCTCCTGCGCGACGTGGGCTAATTGCCATTTCGCAGGGAACTCGATGCTACCTTGATCAGGATGCAGTTCGCCTCTGAGCATCGCAAACAGACTCGATTTACCAGCGCCGTTTGAGCCGATCAGGCCAATCTTGTCGCCAGGGTTGAGCGTGACATCGACGCTGTCGAACAAAGGTTTGGTGCCGCGTGCCAGAATTACTTGTTGAAGACGAATCATTGTGAAATACGTGTGAAGTGCTACTAAAAATAAAAATGCTCAAAACGCGGGAAACAACGTTTTGAGCTTGATTGTGTGGCGCGCTTTCGTTGTCGAATTAGGCTCGCCGATTGAAACTGAGAGGCTAGCTTTCGCTGTCTTGTAACTGCTCGGCCGTCAACATAAACACCATATCATCACCAGCGCTTGTGGATAGCCAGGTCAAACCGTATTCCGCAAATGCCTCTTCGGCAAATACGCGCTCATTGCCAATCTCCACCATCAGAATGCCGTTTGGTTTTAAGCGTTTGGCAGCGCCAGCCACGATTTTTCGCACGAGGTCCATGCCGTCGTCACCACCCGCTAATGCGATTTGCGGTTCGTGCAAATACTCCTGTGGAAGCTTACTCATGGAGTTTGAATTCACGTACGGTGGATTGGTGATAATCATGTCGTACAACTTGTCAGGAACATTGCTGTAGAGATCAGATTCAATCAAGTTAATACGATCTTCTAGCTCATAGGTTTGCACATTCTTACGTGCAACGGCGAGCGCATCCTTGGAGATGTCGACCGCATCTACCTGCGCGTTGTAAAAGGCATCTGCCAACATAATTGGCAAACAACCCGAACCCGTACAGAGTTCAAGGATGTCGGTTACTTCGTCTGGATCTTGTACCCAAGGTGAGAAGCGCTCAGGAATAAGTTCTGCGATAAAGGAGCGTGGAACGATGACACGTTCATCGACATAAAAATTGTACGTGCCTAACCATGCTTCCTTGGTGATGTAAGACGCTGGAACTCGATCGCTTGCGCGGCGCTCAATGACAGCAATTGCGGCGTTGATTTCTTCAGGTAGAAGGCGCGCATCCAAAAATGGGTCAATCTTATCGAGCGGAAGTTTTAATGTGTGCAGTAAAAGGTAAGCGGCCTCATCAAGTGCATTGGCACTGCCATGACCGAAAAACAATCGCTCAGTATTGAAGCGAGTCACCGCATAGCGTAGTAAGTCACGCAAGGTTTGGAAGGGAAAATTAGTGGTACTCATATCATTGACCTTGCGGCAGTAAGAGGTTTTCGAGTGTGCGACGATAAATGTTTTTGAGCGGATCTATATATTTCAGCTCGATATGTTCGTCGATTTTATGAATGCTTCCATTCGGTGGACCAAATTCGACAACTTGCGGGCAGATCTTGGCGATGAAGCGGCCATCAGAGGTGCCACCTGTGGTCGATAATTCAGTTGTGACACCCGTTTCTGCGAAAATTGCTTGTGATAGGGCGTCGCTAAGGCTGCCTTTCGGAGTGAGGAAAGGATGGCCACCAATAGTCCATTTCAAATCGTAGTTCAATTGATGTTTGTCGAGGATTGCATGCACACGTTGTTGCAAGCCTTCCGCAGTGCTGGCAGTTGAAAAGCGGAAGTTAAAGTCAATCACGACTTCACCTGGAATGACATTCGACGCCCCTGTGCCGCCATGGATGTTCGACATTTGCCAAGAGGTCGGGAGGTAATAATCATTGCCTTCATCCCAAACTTCAGCCGCGAGTTCAGTCAGCGCCGGAACCGCGAGGTGGATGGGGTTTTTTGCAAGTTGGGGATAGGCGATATGACCTTGTACGCCTTTGACAACGAGTTTTCCTGACATCGTACCGCGGCGACCATTTTTGATCGTATCGCCGAGCACATTACTCGACGTCGGCTCACCAACGATGCAATAGTCAAGTTGCTCGCCCCGTTCTTTGAGTTGATTGCAGACGACCACCGTACCATCTGTTGCGGGACCTTCTTCATCACTCGTAATCAGAAACCCAATAGATCCTTGGTGATTCGGATGAGCCGCCACGAATTCTTCAGTGGCCACCACGAAGGCAGCGATCGACGTTTTCATATCGGCCGCACCGCGGCCAAAGAGTTTGCCATCGCGATGGGTCGGTGCGAAGGGGGCGGACTGCCATTGATTGACGGGGCCGGTTGGGACCACATCTGTATGTCCGGCGAAGACGACCAGTGGTTGTTGAGTGCCACGGCGCGCCCACAAATTGGTGACGTCGCCAGACTGTATCGTTTCACAGTTAAAACCTAGCGGCTTCAATAATTCGATTAAGGTATTTTGGCAGCCTTTATCTTCAGGCGTGACGGAGTCGAGACCGATTAAATGTTCAGTAAGGGCTAATGTTTTACTCATGCGACAGATGAAAATAGATTTTGGTATTGATCGGCTTTGAAACTCACTGCGACATGGAGTTCAGATTGATCATCAATGACGAGAACTGGGCGCTTTATGACTGAAGGGTTTTCCAGCATTAGCGCGATCGCACCTTCGGCGGTATCGGCTAGCGCTTTCTGCGCATCACTCAATGCCCGCCAAGTTGTACCCTTGCGATTAATTAAAATACTTAGATCGCTTTTTTTCAACCATTGTTCAACTGTCGGCTGATTCAGACCATCTTTCTTGAAATTGTGAAAGTGAAAAGGAATCTCTTGTTGCTCCAACCATGTGCGTGCCTTCTTGACTGTGTCACAGTTGGGAATGCCATACATGGTAATTGTGCGTGAACTGCTCATGCTTAAATTGTCAAAGTGAATTCGGTAAATGTAGCCTGGTCTTTTAATTCGGGCTCAGGTTCGGGGGCGGCAGCTGGTTGGTTTTTCGCGGCGAGCATTGCATCATTGTTGATCAGCCATAGCAAGTTATTAGCTGAATCCGCATTTGCAAGACCTTCTTCTTGGGAAATCAATCCATCCTTGATGAGTTGTAGAAGTGCTCTTTCGAAAGTTTGGGAGCCAGGCGCTAAACTTTTCTCAATAGCTTCTTTGATCTGGAAAATATTTCCCTGTTCGATCAATTCAGCAACGTAACGTGTGTTCAACATAATCTCGACAGCAGGGCATCGACCGCCGTTTACTGCCTTCACAAGGCGTTGGGAGATGATGGCTTTAATCGCAGACGCGAGATCCAACAAAAGTGCACTTCGGTTCTCAATTGGGAAAAAGCTAATGATGCGATTCAGGGCTTGGTAGCTATTATTTGCATGCAGGGTGGCGACCACCAAGTGACCAGATTGGGCGTAGGCAATTGCTGCCATCATCGTTTCTAAGTCGCGAATCTCGCCAATCAAAATGCAGTCTGGTGCTTGACGCAAGGAATTACGCAGAGCGGTTTTCAAGCTGTCTGCATCAGTACCAACTTCGCGTTGATTAACGATAGATTTCTTACTGCGGAATAGATATTCTATCGGATCTTCAATTGTTAGGATGTGTCCCGTTTTTGTCTCATTGCGGAAGTCGAGCATCGAAGCGATTGACGTTGACTTTCCGGAACCGGTCGCACCGACCACTAAAATGAGTCCACGCTTCTCCATTACCAATTCTGATAAAACTGGTGGAAGATTAAGCGTCGTAATTGGTGGAATCACACCTGGGACAAAACGGAAAACTGCGGAAGTTGATCCTCGTTGTTTAAAGGCGGATAAACGGAAACGGCCAATCCCGGGAGCGCCGATACCAATGTTCAATTCATTGTCGCGTTTGAACTGTTGTAGGTGTTCTGCAGATACCACTTCGCCCAGCAGCGTCATAATGTTATCTTCATCCATTTTCTGCTGATTAATCGGTAATAAATTTCCGTTGATCTTCAGATGAATAGGGGAATTAATCGCGAAAAACATATCAGAGGCGTTTTTTTCTTTCATTAACTGAAATAAGCGATCCATTGCCATGATTAATTCCTTCCCGTTTTTTATGAATGTAATATTTGTTCTATTCGAATTAAGCGCCGCGCAATAATTCGTTGATGCTGGTTTTTGAACGCGTTTGAGCGTCGACACGTTTGACGATCACGGCGCAATACAAACTGTATTTTCCGCAAGCAGACGGCAAGTTGCCTGAGACGACAACGGAACCTGCTGGTACGCGTCCGTAAGTTACTTCGCCTGTTGCGCGATCGTAAATTTTCGTTGATTGACCGATATACACGCCCATAGAAATTACTGAGTTTTCTTCGACGATGACACCTTCAACGATTTCGGAACGTGCACCGATAAAGCAGTTGTCTTCGATAATCGTTGGGTTCGCTTGCATTGGTTCCAAAACACCACCAATGCCGACGCCGCCAGATAAATGCACGTTTTTGCCGATTTGGGCGCATGAACCGACTGTTGCCCAAGTGTCGACCATCGCACCCTCGTCAACGTAGGCGCCGATATTGACATAGGATGGCATCAAAACGACGTTTTTGCCGATGAAGCTACCTCGGCGTGCGACTGCCGGTGGAACAACACGGAAACCGCCTTTAGCAAAATCTTCTGCGGTGTAGTTCGCAAATTTGGTCGGGACTTTATCGAAGAACTGCATGTGCTCACCAGATGGCATCACGATATTGTCTTCTAAACGGAAAGATAAAAGTACAGCTTTTTTAACCCATTGATTGACGTGCCAAGCGCCATCGACTTTTTGTGCTACGCGTAGGCTGCCGCTGTCTAATTGTTCTAACACATGAGCGACTGCTTCACGCAATTGCACTGGTGCGTTTTTTGGAGAAAAATTGGCGCGATCTTCCCAAGCTTGATCGATGATTTGCTGTAATTGTTGTGTCATGACAGATATTTAAATTGAAAAAGAAGAATGAATGAGCGATAAAAATTGATTAAACAAATTTGGGGCTTTGCGACTAATTTCCCTGCGTTGATGAACGCATCAGTGTTTGAGTGTAGGCGGCAATCCGTTGTGCGGCTTCCATACATTCTTCGACTTCGGCAACCAGCGCCATGCGAATGCGGTTTTTACCTGGGTTGATACCATGCGCCTCGCGCGCTAAGAAGCTTCCCGGTAAAACAGTCACATTATAGTCGCGGTAGAGTCCTTGCGCGAACTCTGTGTCTGAGATTTTGAGGTGTTTATCGACGCCGGCCCAGAGATAGAACGCAGCATCTGGTAACTTTACGTCAAGTACTTCTGCCAAAACCGGTGTCACTTGTTCGAATTTCTTTCGATACAGTTCGCGATTTTGAATCACATGTTCTTCATCATTCCATGCAGCGACAGATGCTGCTTGCACGCTGGGCGACATCGCGCCGCCATGATAGGTGCGGTAGAGCAGGAATTGCTTAATCACGTCAGCGTCACCTGCCACAAAGCCAGAACGCATGCCTGGTACATTGGAGCGCTTCGAGAGGCTGGACAAGGTAATAATGCGGTCAAAATTTGGTCTATTCGCTTTAATCGCCGCGCTTAAGCTGCCGAGCGGCGCCTCAGTGTTGAAGTAGATTTCGGAATAGCACTCATCGGCAGCGATAATGAATCCATACTTTTCCGACAAGGCAAATAGCTCTTCCCAGTCTGTTTGCGTGAGTACTGCCCCAGTAGGGTTTCCTGGTGAACATACGAAAAGCAGTTGAGTGCGCTGCCAAATGTGTTCGGGAACGCTGCTGTAGTCTGGTGCGAAGTTGCGTTGAGGGTCGGCATTGACGAAATAAGGTTCAGCCCCAGCAAGAAATGCAGCACCCTCGTAGATTTGATAGAACGGGTTGGGACACATCACGATGGGTTTCCCCTGTTCGTTTCGCGTTGGATCAATCACTGCCTGTGCTAGAGAAAATAATGCCTCACGTGAACCATTGACCGGAAGAATCTGACTGCTGACGTTTAGCGCAGGTATTTGGTAACGTCTTGCCAACCAATCACTAATTGACTTCCGTAAAGCATCGCTGCCTATGGTCGAAGGATAATTTGCTAAACCATCGAGATGATTGATTAAGGCATCCTTGATCAATTGAGGTGTGGCGTGCTTGGGCTCGCCCAAGCCTAAGCTAATGGGTGAATACGATGAATTGGGTGTTATTCCCGCAAAAAGCTTTTTGAGTTTTTCGAATGGATAGGCTTGGAGAAGGTCGAGGTAGGGATTCACGTTGTTAAGCAGCTTGAACGATGGGTTAAAAGTCAATGGATCTGATTGTTTCCTAGAGAATCAGCCTTGTTTTCGGAGCTGGATTCGGCGCTTTCTCTATTCCCCTATTATATCGCTGTGACAAAGTGTTTGAGGTTTCATTTGCAATAAGCTTTTGTCGTCAATGTTGACGGAGTTCATCAAAAACGCCAAAAACACCAATTTAAGGTGCTTGCAATGTTATGATGTGCGGTCTTACTTGGTTTAAAAGTAAGGTTTTTTGCACGCCAAATGCTTTTTGGCTAAGGTTTGCAGGTTTTAGGTGTTTTTGCAGAGATTTGATTTGTTCGTAAAATTCAATAAAAATCGATAAATAAGAATAACGTGCGCTTAACTTCAATTAAATTATCTGGATTTAAATCCTTTGTTGATCCCACGCATTTTCAGGTTCCCGGCCAGTTAGTTGGCGTTGTGGGGCCCAATGGTTGTGGTAAATCTAATATCATCGACGCAGTTCGTTGGGTATTAGGTGAATCTAAAGCATCAGAACTTCGTGGTGAGTCCATGCAGGACGTCATCTTTAATGGCTCTACTCATCGTAAGCCAGCTGGCCGCTCGTCGGTTGAGCTCGTGTTTGACAATAGCATGGGCAAAGCAGCAGGGCAGTGGAGTCAATATGCCGAAATTGCCGTTAAACGAACTTTGACACGCGATGGCACCTCAACTTATTACATTAATAGCCAGCCCGTCCGTCGTCGTGATATTCAAGATATTTTTCTTGGTACCGGCTTAGGGCCCCGAGCCTACGCGATTATTGGCCAAGGCATGATTTCTCGCATTATCGAGTCGCGCCCAGAAGAGCTTCGAGTGTTCTTGGAAGAGGCTGCTGGCGTGTCGCGCTATAAAGAGCGCCGCCGTGAAACTGAAAATCGCATTCACGACACCCACGAAAATTTAGTTCGTGTGGAGGACATTCTTCGCGAACTGAACACCAATCTAGAGAAACTTGAAGCGCAAGCGGTTGTTGCCAATAAATATCACGCATTGCAAGCGGATCAAGAGGAAAAGCAAAAACTCTTGTGGATGTTGCGCAAACGTGAGGCCGCGGCCGAGCAGAAAAAATACTTTGCTGAGATCGAAAAGTGTCAAATAGATCTAGAAGAGCAAACAGCGAAACTACGTCATGTAGAGCTTGAGCTCGAACAGATGCGCCAGGCCCATTATGCAGTCGGCGATAAAATGCATCAGGCTCAGGGTAATCTGTATCAAACCAATGCTGAAATTGGTAGCCTCGAAGCCCAAATTAAGTTTGTGATTGAATCGCGCGCTCGTTTGCAATCGCAGCTGAATTCGCTGGCGGCGCAACGTGATCAATGGCAACGTCAAGGTCAGCAGTTTCAAGACGATTTGTCCGATGCGGAGATGCACGTCGAGGAACTGGCCATGCGCAGTGAGCAAGCGCAAGAAACTGTCGCCCAACAGAATGAGAAAATTCCTGCACTCGAGCAGGTGTGGCGTGAAGCACAATTAAAGACCACAGAGTCGCGTGCGAAGATCATGCAGATGCAACAGCAGATCGAGCTGGAGTCGGCACATCAACGCAATGCCTCGAATATTTTGAATACTTTAGCGGCGCGCCGTGAACGTCTCAATCAAGAAAAACAAGGTTTAGTGGTTCCCGACACCTCGCATTTGCAAAATTTAGCATTGCAACTCGAAGAGAAAAAACAAATTCTCGAAGAGACGAACATGCAACTTGAAGAGGCACAAGAACGCTTACCTCAGTTAGAAGAAGAGCGTCGCAATGCCCAAGATCAGGTCAATAAAGATACGGCTCAATCAGCACAACTTGATGCGCGTTTGGCGGCTCTGAAGTCTCTGCAGGAGAGTGTAGAGAGCCAAGGAAAAGTGCAACCCTGGCTGGCGAAGCACGAGCTCGAAAAGCTTCCAAAGCTGTGGCAAAAAGTACAGATAGAAGCGGGCTGGGAAACGGCACTGGAGTCGGTTTTACGTGAGCGAACATCTGCGCTCGAAATGTCAAATCTCGAATGGGCTAAAGCGTTTTTTAGTGACGCACCGCCTGCTAAATTGGCATTGTATGCGCCTCAAGTTAGCGCACCGATGACGGTGGCTGCTGGTATGCAGTCGATGTTCGATTTGCTGCAATTAAACGATGCTGGCGTACGAGGAGTGATGCAAGATTGGTTGCACAACATCTATGTGGCGTCAGATGTGGCGACAGCCTTCATGGAACGCAGCAAATTACCAGCTGGCGCAAGTTTTATCACGAAACAAGGACATTTGGTCAGCGCTTCTAGTGTCCGCTTTTACGCAGCCGATTCTGAGCAAGATGGTGTCTTGGCGCGTCAACAAGAAATTGAAAACATCGCAAAACAAGCGCGAGCGCAGCATTTGCTGGCAGATGAAGGTAAAACACGCGCGGTGCGTGCTGAAGCGGTGTTCAGTCAAGCGAGCCAAACTTTACAGGAATTACGCGGACGCGTTTCCACGTTGACGCAGACCGTGCATAGCTTACAGATCGAGTACATGAAGTTGGCAGAAGTGCAGGAGCGTTTCAATCAACGCAGTACGCAGATTCAAACCGACCTCGCTGAAATTACTGAGCAAGAGCAAGAACAGCAGGCAGCGCGCGCGGAATCAGAGGCGAAGTTTGAAGAGCTCGACGTGGCTTTGGCTGAAATGCAAGAGACCCACGAAGAAGGTCAAACCGAGTTCCTTGAAAAAGAGCAGCAACTGAATGAAGCTAGGGCGCGTTTGCGTGACCTCGAATTGGCCGCGCAAGAGGCGAGTTTCGCTGAGAAAACGCATCGCGTAAAAATTGATGAACTCAAGCGCAGTATCGCGACTGCAGTCGAGCAGGCTTCTCAGTTGTTCGCCAATATGCAGCAGGGGCAGCTTGAGCTTGAAAGCATGGATGAACAAACAGCGCAAGCTGGTTTGCAGACCTTGTTAGAGAAACGCAGTGATCAAGAGCGGGTGCTCGCGGATGCTCGTCACGAGTTGGATCAGTTGACACAGAAATTGCGTCATGCTGAAGAATCAAAAATGCAAGTTGAAAGAAGTTTGCAGCCGCAGCGAGATCGTATCGTCGAATTGCAATTGAAAGAGCAAGCGGCGCGCCTGAATCAAGAGCAATACGAAGAGCAATTGCGCAATTTTGAGGTTGATGAGGCTGCTCTCGAACCTAAATTGCATGATGATTTGAAGCCATCGTATCTGCAAGGCGAAGTGACGCGCTTGACCAATGCGATTGCAGCTTTAGGTGCAGTGAACTTGGCAGCCTTAGATGAGTTGGCGCAGGCGCAAGAACGTAAAACTTTCTTGGATTCACAATTCGCGGATTTAACAGAAGCCATTACGACTTTGCAAGATGCGATTCATAAAATTGATATTGAAACGCGCGATCTGTTGCAAGATACGTTCAATCGCGTCAATCATCATTTTGCCGAATTGTTCCCGATTTTGTTCGGTGGCGGCCAGGCAAAATTGATTATGACCGGTGATGAAATTTTGGACTCCGGTGTACAGGTCATGGCACAACCACCGGGCAAAAAGAATGCCACGATTCATTTGCTGTCGGGTGGTGAAAAAGCACTGACGGCAACTGCCTTGGTGTTCTCGATGTTCCAATTGAATCCAGCACCATTCTGTTTGCTTGATGAGGTGGACGCGCCTTTGGATGACTCGAATACTGAACGTTTCTGTAATATGGTGAAACGTATGTCGAGCAATACACAATTCTTATTTATCTCCCATAATAAAATTGCAATGGAAATGGCGCAGCAGTTAATTGGTGTCACCATGCAAGAGCAGGGGGTTTCTCGAATCGTTGCGGTAGATATGGAATCTGCCGCAAGCCTAGTTGGTGAGGGTTAAGCAGTATGACGGATTTACAGTTGAGCTTGGTGGCGGCAGGCGTTGCCTTTATCGTGGTGTTGGTGATTTATAACAAGTGGCAGGAATATCGAGCACGTAAGAGTGTCGACCAAGCTTTTTCTGGTGGACACGATGATGTGTTGATGAACCCTGCTGAACGTGGTGATTTTTCGGCGGCGCGCCAAGAACCCCAATTGGGTGATGATGATCTTGATGCTAGCGAGTACGCAGGAGAACACGAAGTCACGAGTGACGCTGCGAGTTCAAAGGTCAGCGCTATTGTAGATGAACCTGAATTGTCGGTTGACGATTTAATCGACTGCGTGATTCCTCTAGAGTTCGAGAGCCCAGTGCGCGGCGAGAAATTGTTGCAAGAGGTCGCAGAGTTGAAGTACGTTGGCAAGAAGCCCGTGCATTTCATCGGCCTTACACACGAAGGCAAGCGTGATGAGATTGCACATGGTGGTGTGTACACCAGCATGTTTGCTGGGGTGCAAATGGTCAGCCGCAACGGGCCTTTGAACGAATTGGAATACTCCGAATTTGTCAGCAAATTACGTGAGATTGCCGATCGCCTCAATGCGCATTCTGATGTGCCAGATATGAACCGTGTGATGTCTAACGCGCGGGAACTGCATCAATTTGTTGTCGAACATGACGCCCAATTAAGCGTGAATGTGCTTTCCAACGGTGCCCCTTGGGATATCACGACTTTGCTCGGCGCATTGGAAAAGCAGGGCTTCGATGTACGCGCAGATGGTCGCTTGGTGATGCCCGATGGTGATGTTGGTAACTTATTTACCTTGTCGACCAACGTTAGCGCGAGCGAAACGGTGACCTCTAAATTAACCTTATTGCTCGATGTGCCTTGCGTATCGCCCGACCTAGAGGGTTTTGGCGTGATGGCGAAATGCGCTCGTTCATTGGCTTCGCGTTTGGGCGGAACTGTGGTGGATGATGGCAACAATCCCATCTCAGAACAAGCCTTGGCTGAAATTGCTGAGCAAGTCCGTGAATTCTGTAATGCCATGGCCGTTGCGGAAATTCCCGCAGGTTCACGTCGTGCTAAACGTCTGTTTAGCTAATGGCTAGCTCGTTTACTCTTTTAAGATTTCAATAGAGTTTGATGATGCAAAACGATTTATTTGGCGCGTCCGAGCCAGTTGGGCAAGCTGAGTCTACTGAGGTATTGGCAAAGCGTTTACGTGCGGAGCTCAATCAGCATGGCTATAACTACTATACGCTAGACGCACCGACCATTCCTGATGCTGAGTACGACAAGTTGTTCAAGCAACTGCAAACCTTGGAAGAACAATATCCGGAGCTAAAGACAAGTGATAGCCCGACCTTACGTGTCGGTGGTGCTCCGTTACCTGAATTTTCTCAGGTACAGCATAGCGTTCCCATGCTGTCCTTGAATAATGGCTTTGAAGATGAGGATGTATTCGCCTTTGATCGTCGGGCCCGAGAGGGCTTAGGCTTGACGATTGCTGATACCACAACAGAGATCGAATATGCGATCGATCTGAAGTTTGACGGCCTCGCGATCAATCTGCGTTACGTAAATGGTGTATTCGCCCAAGCTGCCACACGTGGCGATGGTTATACCGGTGAAGATGTGACTGAAAACATTCGTACCATCCGTAGTATCCCTCTGCGGCTTCATACCGATAAGCCACCTGCGATTCTCGATGTGCGCGGTGAAGTCTTAATGTTTAAGTCGGATTTTGACCGGCTTAATCAACGCCAGCGCGATGCTGGTGGCAAGGAATTCGCGAACCCTCGCAATGCGGCAGCTGGTAGTTTGCGCCAATTGGATTCTAAGATCACAGCGCAACGCAGTTTGCGCTTTTTCGCCTACGGTATTGGCAGCTTGGAAGGTGCCGCATTACCAGCCTCGCATCGCGAATTGCTTGAGTGGTATCGCGAGATGGGCATACCCGTGTGTGAAGAGAAAGCGAATGTTCGTGGGCCGCAGGAGTTGCTCGATTTTTATCGACAGGTGCAAGACAAGCGTTCGCAGCTTTCGTATGAGATTGATGGTGTGGTGTACAAAGTCAATCGTTTCGACTTGCAAGAAAGATTAGGCTTCGTTTCTCGAGCCCCACGTTTTGCGATCGCCCATAAATTTCCAGCTGAGGAAGCGCTGACCACAGTTTTAGATATCGAGGTACAAGTCGGGCGTACTGGTGCGATCACGCCGGTGGCGCGTTTGGCTCCCGTCTTTGTCGGCGGCGTCACCGTGACCAACGCCACTTTGCACAATGAAGAAGAAATTCAACGCAAGGACGTGCGCGTGGGCGATACCGTCATTGTTCGCCGCGCGGGAGACGTGATCCCTGAAGTAGTGGCAAGTGTTCTTGAAAAACGACCGGCGCAGACGGAGATTTTTCGATTGCCGCAGGCATGCCCCATCTGTGGATCGCAAATTGTAAAACCGGAGGATGAGGCGATCGCCCGGTGTTCGGGTGGTGCCATCAAATGCGCCGCGCAACGAAAAGGTGCGCTGTTTCATTTTGCCTCGCGTAAAGCCTTGAATATCGAAGGGCTTGGAGAGCAATTGATTGAGCAGTTGGTTGATAAGAATGTCGTGGTAACTGCAGCTGATTTTTATAAACTCGGTTTAATGGCATTGGCAGAGCTCGATAGGATGGCGGAGAAATCCGCACAAAATGTGTTAGATGCGCTCGAGGTCTCTAAGTCGACGACCTTGCCACGCTTTATCTATGCACTCGGCATCCGCCATGTCGGAGAGTCGACAGCCAAAGATTTAGCTCTGCATTTTGCCGATGTTGAAGCCTTAATGGCGGCTAACGAAGAGCAGTTATTGCGAGTGAATGATGTCGGCCCTGTAGTCGCAAAATCCATCGTTTCCTATTTTGCGGATGCCTTGAATGTCGAATTGGTTCGCCAATTGATCGCCTCCGGTGTTAACTGGCCAAAGATCGAGAAAGTCGATTTGAGTACAGCCGTGTTTGCTGGCAAAACCTTGGTGTTGACGGGAACCTTGCCGAGCTTGAGTCGTGAACAAGCAAGTGCCTTGATTGAGAAGCATGGCGGTAAAGTTTCGGGTTCTGTGTCGAAGAAAACGCATTTCGTGGTCGCTGGTGAAGATGCAGGTAGTAAGCTTTTGAAGGCGCGTGAACTAGGTATAACAGTGTTGTCGGAAGAAGAGCTACTCGCCTTGTGTGCTGGATAGCTGAATAGCTGGATAGCTGAATCTACGCCAAATGAATTTGCGATGTGAATTCGATCGTGAAAGCGAAGAATAATGAGATGATGATCGCCACAAGCGTAAGTCGTCGATAAAAACAAAAGTTTAGTGAGGGGTTTCGAATGAAAAAAATCAAGAAGGCAGTTTTCCCTGTTGCGGGCTTTGGCAGCCGATTTTTGCCGGCGACGAAAGCACAACCTAAAGAAATGCTATCGGTTGTTGATAAGCCTTTGATTCAATACGCTGTGGAAGAAGCAGTGGAAGCAGGCATTACAGAGATGGTTTTCATTACCGGTCGCAATAAGCGCGCGATTGAAGATCATTTTGATACTGCTTATGAACTTGAGAATGAACTCGAAGTCGCCGGTAAACACGCCTTGTTGGAAATCGTCAGAAACGTCATTCCTAGTAACATCAATTGCATTTATATTCGCCAGCCAGCTGCCTTAGGTTTAGGGCATGCCGTGTTGTGCGCTCGACCAGTTGTTGGCGACGAGCCTTTTGCTGTCTTGTTAGCGGATGACTTAATGGATGTACGCCCTGGTCAAAAAGGCGTCACCGCGCAAATGGCGGCTTTATATGAACAAGAAGGTGGCAGTATTGTCGCCGTCCAGGAAGTGCAACGCCAATTTACCAATCAATACGGTATCGTGAGCGGCACAGCGTACAAAGAAAATCTCGAACGCATGCATGGTATTGTGGAAAAACCGAAACCAGAAGAAGCGCCGTCGACCTTGGCGGTTGCCGGACGCTACGTTTTATCGGGTAAGATTTTTAATTACTTGGAAAAACTCGGCAAAGGCTCTGGAGGTGAGATTCAATTGACCGATGGTATCGCTGCCATGCTGAAAGATGATCCTGTTTTTGCTTATCGATGCGATGCTTTTCGCTATGATTGTGGCTCTAAATTAGGTTATCTAAAGGCTAGCGTTGCTTTGGGTCTGAAACATCCTGACGTTGGCGATGAATTCGCCAAGTATCTGCATGAATTAATGCAGCAAAAGTAAAGCAAGGCTAGCAATAAATAGCGAAAAGTCGGAAGGAGAATGCAGTGATTTATCCAATCTTGAAGATGGGCGATCCACGATTGCTGAAAGTATCGGAAACTATTAAGGATTTCGATACGCCAGCATTGCATCAATTGATTTCTGATATGTTTGAAACGATGCAACATGCGAACGGTGCCGGTCTCGCCGCGCCACAAATTGGCGTGAATTTGCAATTGGTTATCTTTGGTTTTAAACAAAATCCTCGTTACCCAGATGCGCCGAATGTGCCTGAGACTGTGTTGATCAATCCAGTGCTCACGCCTTTGTCAGATGAGACAGATGAAGCATGGGAGGGATGCCTTTCAGTTCCTGGTATGCGCGGACTCGTACCGCGTTGGAGCAAATTGCGCTATGAAGGTTTTGACCAATTTGGGAATCGAATTGGCCGTGATGTCGATGGCTTTCATGCACGGGTTGTGCAGCATGAAACTGATCATTTAAACGGTGTACTTTACCCGATGCGCATTCGTGACCTCAGTAAATTTGGATTTACTGAGGTTTTATTCCCAGAGCTCGATCCGAACGAAGACGATTAATTTCAGATAGCCCACCTAAATCAGAACGGCTCATCGTCTCGCAAATAACGCCATTGCCCCTCGGGTAAATTTCCGAGACGCACTTTGCCAATTCGTACACGCTTAAGTCCAATCACTTTCAATCCAACCATTTCGCACATGCGACGGATTTGGCGTTTCTTGCCTTCCTTGAGGATAAACTGTAGTTGGTCCTCATTCATCCAACGTACCTTGGCTGGAATCAGTTTTTTGCCATCAAGGCTTAAGCCATGATTTAACAAGCGAAGATCACCATCGGGCAATTTGCCTGGTTTGGTATAGGCCACACGTACTAAGTATTCTTTCTCGACGTCGGTATTTTCGCCAATCAGCTTTTTGGCGACACGACCATCTTGTGTCAATACGAGTAAGCCGACGGAATCGATATCCAAACGCCCTGCGGGTACTAAGCTACGCAACTGCGTAGGGTGGAATTGATTATCGACCTTGCATTCGCTCCAACGATTTTCAGCTTTGATTAAAGCCACTGCGGGTAAGTAGCCATCCTCGGCTTGTCCGCTCACATAACCAACCGGCTTGTTAATCAGAATGGTGACGCGCTTTGATTGTTCGGCCGCAGCCTGTCGTTCGACTGTCACTTTTTGATCAGGGAAGATCTTAGTGCCGAGTTCGGAAACAACTTTGCCGTCGACACGCACCCAGCCTTTCGCGATCCATTCATCTGCTTCGCGGCGCGAACACAATCCGAGTTCGGACATGCGTTTGGAGAGTCTTAATTGTTCTGTCATAGCTTGTATATTCGTGTTGCTGTCAGAATTGCTGACAACATTCTTTCTGAGTTAAATGCGGAGCGCTTCGAGCAATTCAGACTCAAATTGAATCTGATTTTTGGGATTGTGCAGTGCTGCACCGTCGACCAAGAAAACGTCTTCTACGCGCTCACCCAAGGTCATAATTTTTGCCGTATGCAAATTAATTTTGTATTTCGCCAAAACACTCGCTACCGAGTACAACAGGCCATTCTTGTCGTTAGCTGAAATCGATAAGAGAAAATATTGACCTTTGTCGTCCGGTCTTAATTCCACCGTTGGTACTAAGGGGAAGTTGCGCGAGAGACGTGACAAACGACCTTGATTGGGCGTTGTGAGCGGCGACTGTTTGGCTAACACTTCAGCGAGCTCATGCTCAATCAAGGTAATGATGTCGCGATAATTGCTCGCGAAAGCCGGTTCAGTCACAAGGAAAGTGTCGAGCGCATAGCCGTCTTTTGTTGTGTGAATCTTCGCATCAAGAATGCCGAAATTTTTACCGTCGAAATAATTGCAGATGCGAGCGAACAGATCGGCTTGGTCGCGTAGATAAACTGTTACTTGGAGACCTTCACCGATGGGAGCTAGACGGCATTTTACGACAGGTGTTGGGCTATTAATTTTGTCGTGCAAGACGCGTGTTTGCCAAGCGATGTCAGAAGCGTCATGGCGCAGGAAGTACACGATGTCGAGTTGCTCCCATAACTTGACGTGAGCATCGTTTTCTATCCCGACTAAGCGCAGGGCCTTTAATGCTTCCTCTTGGCGATTTTTGAGCTCTCGATCGGTTGATGGCGCTTCGCCACCGAGAACGCGCAAGGTCATCTTATAGAGGTCTTCAAGCAGTTTGCCTTTCCACGCATTCCATACCTTCGGGCTCGTGCCGCGAATGTCGCAAACAGTCAGCAAATAAAGAGCGGTGAGATGGCGTTCGTCTTTAACGATCTTGGCAAAATTCTGAATGACGTCTGGATCTGATAAATCTTGTTTCTGTGCGACTTGTGACATCGTAAGATGCTGCTGCACTAGAAAGATAACGAGCTCAGTGTTGTCGCGGGAAATGCCATGGTCATAGCAAAATTTGCGTGCATCTGCCATGCCTAGTGTTGAGTGATCACCATTGCGACCTTTGGCAATATCATGGAATAGCGCCGCAATATAGAGTACCCATGGTTGATTGAAATTGGCCATCAACTGGCTGCAGAATGGATATTCATGTGCATGCTCAGTCATGGTAAATCGACGCAGGTTTCTCACCACCATCAAGATATGTTGATCAACCGTGTAAGCATGGAACAGATCGTGCTGCATTTGGCCGACGATACGTCGGAAATTCGGCAGATAACGACCAAGAATGCTGGTTTGATTCATGCTGCGCAGCACGTGGGTAATGCCACGTGGTGACTGCAAGATTTGCAAAAAAGTCGCGCGATTAAAAATGTCGTGACGGAATTCGGCGTCGATCAAATTGCGAGCATGCCATAGAGCGCGCAAAGTCTTGGCTGTCATGCCCTTTAAGTTGGCATGCTGGGATAACAGTAAGAAAACTTCGAGCATGGCCGAAGGCTTCTTTTCAAAGACTTCTTCATCGGCTATATCAATTAATCCATTAACTTCACTGAAGCGTTCGTTAATCGCCTGCGCTTGATGCGGCAGCGGGAACAGGACAGCCTCGATATTTTGCAAAAGAATCGTATTGAGTTGCGTGACAGCCTTTGCTGCCCAGTAGTAGCGCTGCATCAAATATTCACTGGCGCGGCGTGATTCAGTTGTCTCAAAACCAAAGGTTGCTGCGATTGCATTTTGCAGATCGAAGACCAAACGATCCTCTCTGCGTTTCGCTTGAATATGTAAGCGAATTCGAATGTCCTTGAAGGCACGTTCATTGCGTTTGAGTTGGTGCGCCTCAGTCGCAGTAATCAAGCCGCGGGCAGCAAGTTCTGCCCATGAATCGCCAAGCTTTGCAGCTTTGGCTACCCATAAAATTACCTGTAGATCGCGTAGGCCGCCTGGACTTTCTTTGCAGTTCGGTTCCAAACTGTAAGGAGTGTCTTCGTATTTGACATGGCGTTGATGTAGTTCCAAGAGTTTGGCTTGGAAAAACTGCTGCGGATGCATCGCTTCGTCGTAACGTGCTTTGAGATCTCGAAAGTTATTGCGGCTACCGGCGATTAGTCTTGCTTCGAGTAAGGCTGTTTTGACGGTGATGTCGGCTGCTGCCTCAGTCATGCATTCATCGACTGTGCGTATGCTGTGTCCAATATCGAGACCAATATCCCACAGAACTTGAACTAAGCTTTCGAGCTTTTCTTTGAGCTCTTTATCTGGTGCTGTCGCCAATAGAATGAGGACATCGACATCGGAGTAGGGGAAGAGCTCGCCACGACCGTAACCACCGACTGCGACTAAAGAAACTTCCTTCGGAAACTTGAAGCTCTTCCAAATTTCACTCAAGTTCTGATCAACACAGCGACAAAGATCTTTGAGCAAAACTTCTGCACGTGGTTTCTCTTTGAATGCTTCGATAATAACTTGTTGCTCAGCTTTCAGTTTTGCTTTGAAAGCCAAGGCATTGGCGATGGCTGTGTTCATCAGTCTTTAGCGATTTAAATCAAGTTTGATTCAGTTTTTAATGAAAGCAGGTGGCGGTGGAGAGCCAGCAGAAAGCGTCAGCACTTCATAGCCAGTTTCTGTCACGAGGACCGTATGCTCCCATTGCGCAGAGAGACTACGATCTTTAGTCTTGATGGTCCAGCCATCAGGCATCTCTTTAATTTCACGACGTCCAGCGTTAATCATGGGCTCGATCGTAAAAATCATGCCAGGCTTTAACTCGTCTAAAGTCCCAGGACGGCCATAGTGCAAAATTTGTGGTTCTTCATGAAATACTTTACCAATACCGTGTCCGCAGAATTCGCGCACAACGCTATAGCCTGCTTTTTCCGCGTGTTGCTGAATGGCGTGGCCAATGTCACCAAGTCGATTACCTGGCTTGACTTGTGCAATGCCTAGCCACATGCATTCGTAGGTGATATCGCTCAGGCGTTTGACGAAAGGTTTGACATCGCCGATCAAGAACATACGGCTATTGTCGCCATGATAGCCATCTTTGATCACAGTGATGTCAAGGTTGACGACATCGCCATCCTTGAGCACTTTATCACCTGGGATGCCATGGCAGATGACGTCATTGACTGAGGTGCAGATTGCTTTTGGGTAAGGAGTGTAGCCGGGCGGGCAGTAATTCAATGGCGCAGGAATAGAACCTTGTACATTCACCATGTATTCGTGGCATAAGCGGTCAAGCTCGCCCGTGGTTACGCCGGCTTTCACAAATGGCGTGATGTAATCAAGGACTTCGGAGCCCAGTCGCCCTGCAACGCGCATGCCTTCGATGTCGGCAGCGGATTTAATTGAAATATTTGCCATGCTATCTAACGAGTAAAAAGGATTAGCTGCTTATTATAGACGAGTGCTCGCTTTCTCGGTGGAAAGGAGCTTGTTTTGATCGACGAAATCGGGAGCTCGTAAGGTTCGAATTGCATCTCCAAGATGGCTGCTTGATAAGACTTGCTCTAACGATGGCATCTGTAGTAGAATCGATGGTTAGCTTGAATAAAAATTTCCTGCTAAATCAATCGAGTAGTTTTTAAAAACGAATCTGGTCGAAAAGGGTGTCCTTCCTACAGCGTTGGATCACTGACGAGATTCAAGACCTAACCCTGGAGTTATTATGTCTGTAACAATGCGTGAAATGCTTGAAGCTGGTGTTCATTTTGGTCACCAAACCCGTTTTTGGAATCCAAAAATGGCACCGTACATCTTCGGTCATCGCAACAAGATTCATATCATGAACTTGGAAAAAACATTGGCGATGTATCAAGAAGCGATGAAGTTCATTCGCCAATTGTCCGGTAATCGTGGCACCATTTTGATGGTTGGTACAAAACGTCAAGCGCGCGATTTGATCGCAGCTGAAGCGAATCGTGCTGGTATGCCTTTCGTTGATCAACGTTGGTTGGGTGGTATGTTGACTAACTTCAAAACAGTCAAAACATCAATCAAGCGTTTGAAAGATATGGAAGCGGCAATCGAAGACGGTTCCGTAGAAAAATTGTCCAAAAAAGAAGCGTTGATGTTCCAACGTGAGATGGTTAAGTTGCAAAAATCCATCGGCGGTATCAAGGATATGCCAGGTGTTCCTGATGCGATTTTCGTGGTTGACGTTGGTTACCACAAAGGCGCGATCACTGAAGCAGCTAAATTGGGTATCCCAGTAATCGGCGTGGTTGATACAAACCACTCTCCAGAAGGCGTTACATACATCATTCCAGGTAATGATGACTCTTCTAAAGCGATTGCTTTGTATGCTCGCGGTGTTGCTGATGCGATCTTGGAAGGCCGTGCAAATGCAGTAAACGAAGTGCTTGAAGCTGTTAAGCCAAGCGACGAGTTTGTTGAAGTTGAACAAGCTTAATTTCTAAACGGGGCTTGGTAATCAAGCCCGAGCTTAGAAAATAAAAGGGGCAAACAAATCGTTAGCCCCTTTTTTTAAGTAAAACGAATTATGTGAGCGATTGTGCTGTTGTTGAAGCCCGCTTCATATACATGATATTGAACGAATTGTGCATCATAGCGATGCGATGAATTAGGAGAAAAACATGGCGGCAATTACAGCAGCGATGGTAGGCGAATTACGTGCTAAGACAGATGCTCCAATGATGGAGTGCAAAAAAGCATTGACTGAAGCTGAAGGCAACATGGAACGTGCGGAAGAAATCTTGCGCGTGAAATTGGGTAGCAAAGCTTCTAAAGCAGCTTCCCGCGTAACAGCAGAAGGTGTTGTTGCTTCTTTCATCGATGGCGGCGTTGGTTCCTTGGTTGAAGTTAACTGCGAAACAGACTTCGTTACGAAGAATGATGACTTCATCGCTTTCGCAAATAAATTGGCAAAATTGGTTGCTGAGAAAAATCCAGCAGACGTTGCAGCATTGTCTGCATTGCCATTGGATGACGGCACTGTTGAAAGTGTTCGCGCTGGTTTGATCGGTAAAATCGGTGAAAACATGTCTATCCGTCGTTTCCAACGTTTCGAAACATCTGCAAAAGTAACTTCTTACTTGCACGGCACACGTATTGGTGTTGTGGTTGAGTTCGATGCAGCAGATCACCAAGTTGGTAAAGACGTTGCGATGCACATCGCTGCGATGAAACCAGTTTCTTTGTCCGTTGACCAAGTTCCAGCAGATTTGATCGAAAAAGAACGTTCTGTTGCTTCTCAAAAAGCAGCTGAATCTGGCAAGCCTGCAGACATCGTCACTAAGATGGTTGAAGGTTCTGTGCAGAAGTTCTTGAAGGAAGTTTCTTTGTTGAATCAACCTTTCGTTAAGAACGACAAGCAAACAGTTGAACAAATGTTGCAATCTGTAGGCGCATCTGTCAAAGCATTCACGATGTTCATCGTTGGTGAAGGCATTGAGAAGAAGCAAGATGACTTCGCTGCAGAAGTGGCGGCGCAAGTTGCTGCTGCTAAACAAGCTTAAGCAAATATGAAAAACGGGCCGAAAGGCCCGTTTTTTTAAGCGCAGCATCAAAGGTGGTGCGCAAAGTTGCAAATAAAACTAAAAGCATTTTGCAAGTATGTCGAAGTGGTGTATGTTGGCTTGGCGTGACTGCAGGTGCAAATTCGGTAAGTGATTATCGCAAACGTTTTAAATGGTAGGTTCTCCTGGCAGTAGCAGGGGCTTATCAAGAATTTTTGCAATAATGTCTTTCCAACTTCTAAGGAGCCCAGATCGTGACTAAACCAGCCTATAAGCGTGTGCTTTTAAAACTCTCTGGTGAGGCTTTAATGGGGGATGATGCCTACGGTATCAATCGTGCAACGATTGAGCGTATGGTGGCAGATGTCGCTGAAGTGTCGCGTATGGGTGTTGAATTGGCGATCGTTATCGGTGGCGGCAATATCTTCCGTGGCGTGGCACCAGGTGCGCAGGGTATGGATCGTGCTACCGCTGACTACATGGGTATGTTGGCAACCGTTATGAACTCTTTGGCATTGGGTGACGCCATGCGCCAGGTCGGCATCACGGCACGCGTAATGTCTGCGATTGGCATTGAACAGGTTGTCGAGCCCTATGTTCGCCCAAAAGCCTTACAGTATCTCGAAGAAGGCAAAGTCGTTATCTTTGCTGCAGGGACTGGTAATCCTTTCTTTACGACAGATACAGCCGCAGCACTGCGTGGCTCTGAGATCGGCGCAGAGCTCGTTCTTAAAGCGACTAAGGTTGACGGCGTCTATACGGCCGATCCGAAAAAAGATCCAACAGCGACTCGCTATGCCACGATTTCTTTTGACGAAGCTATCGCTCGCCATTTGCAAGTAATGGATGCGACTGCGTTTGCTTTATGTCGCGATCAGAAGTTGCCAATCAAGGTATTTTCTATTGTAAAACCTGGTGCACTCAAAAATCTGATTATGGGTGGAGACGAAGGTACCTTAGTCCACGTATAATGCGCGCTTTCGGAAGCGCATTTGCAAGTAATATTGCTTCCATTGATTGCGTAGTAATCATTCATTTGGTTTGGAAGAAGGAGGGCGCAAGGCCTCCTTTTTCACTTAGTTCAGGAGTCTATGATGACAGTTGCAAGTATCAAAAGCAGCGCTGATCAGCGCATGCAAAAATCGATTGAGACCTTAAAGGGCGATTTGGCGAAAGTACGTACTGGCCGTGCTCATACAGGTATTTTGGATCACGTCATGGTGGACTACTACGGTTCGCCGACACAAATTTCTCAAGTCGCCAACATTACTTTGATCGATGCTCGTACCATTGGCGTTCAACCATGGGAAAAGAAAATGTTGAACGTCATCGAAAAAGCGATTCGTGAATCCGATTTGGGTTTAAATCCTGCTTCGCAAGGCGACATGATTCGTGTTCCAACGCCGCCGTTGACTGAAGAGCGCCGTAAAGAAATGGTGAAATTGGTTAAAACAGAAGGTGAAGATGCCAAAATCGCTGTGCGTAATATTCGCCGTGATGCCAACGAAGCCTTAAAGAAATTATTGAAGGATAAAGATATTTCTGAAGATGATGAGCGTCGTGCACAAGATGATATTCAAAAATTGACCGATAAATTCGTCGCTGAAGTCGATAAGCTCTTGGCTGAGAAAGAAAAAGAAGTGCTGACCGTTTAAGCACTCGCATCGTCTCAATTTCAATATCCGGAGTTTCATGAAGCATTCAAGCTCAACGAAAGAAGTCCCTGCAACGGGACTTGTGCCAAATCACGTTGCTATCATTATGGATGGCAACGGTCGTTGGGCCACTAAACGATTTTTGCCGCGTGTTGCGGGGCATGTGAAAGGTGTCGATGCAGTTCGTGGTATCGTCGAAGCATGCATTAAACGCGGTATTCAATATCTTACTTTATTCGCCTTTAGTTCAGAGAACTGGCGTCGTCCAGCAGAGGAAGTATCGTTGTTGATGCGTCTATTTGTCACGGCCTTGGAAAAGGAAGTGCGCAAGATGCATGACAATAATATTCGACTCAAGATCGTTGGAGATTTGACGCGCTTTGAGCCTGCCTTGCAAGAAGCAATTCGTGAGGCAGAACTAAAGACGGCCAACAATACCGGTCTGACTGTCACTGTCTGCGCCAACTACGGCGGACGCTGGGATATCGTGCAAGCTGCCAATCGCCTGATTGCAGAAGGTAATTCGGGTCGTGAGATTTCCGAGGACGATCTGGCAAGCAAATTGTCAATGGCGTACGCGCCCGAACCAGATCTGTTCATTCGTACCGGTGGTGAAACGCGCATATCCAATTTTTTGCTGTGGCAATTGGCGTATACCGAATTCTATTTTACCGATACTTATTGGCCTGATTTTGATGCTAAGGCTCTAGACTTGGCAATCGAATCTTACCAAGCGCGTGAGCGTCGATTTGGTCGCACCAGCGAACAAATTAAAGTTCAATCTTAAAGCGTTGTTGAACGCTCCACCATATCGAGATTTCCCATGTTCAAGACTCGCGTAATTACTGCAATTGTGTTGTTGGCTGTTTTGTTGCCGATTTTATTTTCAGGCAATGTGATTGCGTTCACCTTTGCTGCAGGCTTGTTTCTCGGCGCTGCAATGTGGGAGAGTCAAAGACTCTTTAATAAGCCAGGTGCGATTGTTTTGGCTCTAGGTTGGTCTTTGATTTTTGTATACATGTCTCTACAAAATACGCCATTTTCTTTGCCGACCTTATTTACTTTATGCGTTATTTTTTGGGTTTTTGGATTGGCTCCCGCCTTACGCTTTGGATTGCCTGCAATTGGCGGTTTCGGTAGTAGCCTGATCAGCGGAGTGTACGCGGTGACGATTTTTGGATGCTTCATCGCCATGAACTACCTTTTCTCTCGCTCAAACATACTGCTACTGTCGACTTTGGCTTTGGTTTGGATTGCAGATATAGGAGCATATTTCTGTGGTAAGGCTTTCGGTAAAAGAAAGCTAGCTCCAAGTATTTCTCCCGGTAAGTCTTGGGAGGGAGCTTTGGGTGGCGGTGTTCTCGTGCTTGGCTTCGGGTTCTTATGTGCTTATACACCTGTGTTGGCGGAAACTTTGCCAGCTAAAATTTTCAGCCATCGCGGTGTTTTTGCGCTAGTCGCTGTCATGATTACAATCTCTATCGCGAGTGTGGTTGGTGATTTGTTTGAATCCCTGCTTAAACGTCGTATTGGTTTTAAAGATAGTAGTAATCTTTTGCCAGGCCATGGTGGAGTTCTCGATAGAATCGATGCCTTGATTCCCGTTTTACCATTTGCTGCATTGATTGTGGGTATTTGGACTCTGTAGGTCACGCTGTTTTAGAACATTATTAGCTAGCACAAGCTCCGTTTATCATGCCAAAACAAAAAATATCGATTTTAGGTTCGACTGGTTCAATCGGTGTTTCAACCTTGGATGTGATAGCAAGGCATCCAGACCGGTATGAAGTTTTTGCGCTAACAGCACACACGCAAGTCGATAAACTCTTTCTTCAATGTCAGCAGTTTCAGCCTCAGTATGCAGTGCTCTCAACACCAGAACTCGCATCTGTGTTGCAAGAAAGACTGACGCTGCATGGCATCTCTACAATTGCTTTGTATGGTGCGCAAGCCTTATGTGATGTCGCTACCGCTACCGAATGCGATGCCGTAATGGCTGCGATTGTTGGCGCAGCTGGGTTACCCTCTTCGTTGGCCGCTGCCCAAGCTGGGAAGCGCATTTTGCTAGCGAACAAAGAATCCCTAGTGATGTCGGGTCAAATCTTTATGGATGCGATCGCTAAGAGTGGTGCGGTGCTACTGCCTATTGATAGTGAACACAACGCCATTTTCCAGTGCCTGCCCGGCAGTTATGGGCGTAAGATTGAACACAGCGGGATCTCCAAGATCATTCTTACTGCGTCAGGCGGTCCATTTTTAAATCGCGCTGTTGAAACTCTTAATGACGTAACCCCAGATCAAGCTGTCGCGCATCCAAATTGGGTGATGGGGCGAAAGATCTCTGTTGATTCTGCCACTATGATGAATAAAGGCTTGGAGGTGATCGAGGCCCATTGGTTATTCGGTGCACCTGCGGATCAGATCGGTGTCTTGATTCATCCACAAAGTGTAGTGCATTCCATGGTGTCTTACGTGGATGGTTCGGTATTAGCGCAGATGGGGAACCCGGATATGCGTACGCCGATTGCCTTTGGTTTAGCTTTCCCTGAACGTATTAATTCTGGCGTTGCGTCTTTGGATTTGACGAAATTTTCACAACTCCACTTTCGGCAACCCGATTTTCAGCGCTTCCCTTGTTTAGGTTTGGCATATCAAGCCTTGCGGACAGGTGGGTCTGCCGCGACTATTTTGAATGCAGCGAATGAAATTGCGGTCGAGGCTTTCCTCGCCGGTCGCTTAGGCTTCCGTCAGATTGAAAGTGTGATCGAGGAATGTTTGAATCAGATTTCATCTGTATCGCTCAATGACTTGGCGGCCATTCTAGAAGTGGACGGGCAGGCTAGACGGCACGCTCTGTCAATCGTCTCGCAGGTAGGAGTGCAATAATGCAAGATTTTCCGCGCATGATCCTGTTTTTTTTGTTGGCACTGGGGCCGCTCGTAGTATTCCACGAGCTGGGGCACTATTGGGTTGCCCGTCTTTGTGGCGTTAAAGTCCTGCGTTTTTCTATTGGGCTTGGAAGACCAATTTGGACAAAGAAATTCGCGAAGAGCGATACGGAGTGGAGTATTGGTATTTTGCCATTGGGTGGCTATGTCAAAATGCTCGATGCACGCGAGAATGACTTGGCTGGCGTATCTGAGTCGGATCTTAAAGGCGAGTTCACTCGTCAAAACGTATGGAAACGTATTGCCATTGTAGCTGCCGGGCCACTCGCCAATTTTCTTTTGGCCATTGCGCTCTTCACATTTTTATTGATGAATGGTGTGGCTGAACCCATAGCCAAAGTAAGGGTGGCAAATACAGAAACCACTGCTTATCTTTCTGGTCTGCGCCAAGGCGACGTTATCACTGCGGTCAATGGCGCTCCGATTAAGGCATATTCCGAATTTCGTTGGCATGTTTTGCAGGCGGGCCTTGAATCACAAGAGTTACGTATCAGCGTATCACGCACAAGCCCCTTGAAAACAGGTTTTAATCTGCCAGATACCATTAAGCAAGACATTGTCTTGCCGCTTAATCAATTGAAGAAGGAAGATTTTGAAGGCGATTTCTTGGCAAAGCTTGGATTAGGCGTTTTTAGACCTGAAGCGAAATTGGTCAAAGTGTTGGCCGGTGGACCAGCTGCCACAGCTGGTTTGCGTGAGGGGGATGTGATAATTTCGATCGACGGTAAAGCGATTCGAGATGGGCAAGATCTCGTTGATGTAGTGAGTGCAGCGCCTAACCAAGAGTTGTTGGTCGAGTATCAAAGGCATGGTCAGCTTATGGTGGGCAAAATGAGGACTTTGGCAGAGTCTGTCGGAAACAAAACCGTTGGTCGAGTTCAGGTACAGCCAGACGGTACTATACAGACTGTAGAAGTACACCACAGTTTTTTTGAGGCTTTGCAGCTAGGTAATCAAAGAACATGGGAATATAGTGCTTTGACCCTAAAAATGTTAGGCAAGATTGTGACGGGACAGGCGTCAATCAAGAATATTACGGGTCCTATCACGATTGCCGATTACGCAGATCAAGCAGCTCGGTTAGGTATCGAAGTGTTCCTCGCTTTCCTAGCGACAATCAGTATTAGTCTTGGCGTAATGAATTTGCTCCCCATTCCTGTGTTAGATGGTGGGCATTTGTTGTATTATTCGCTGGAAGTTTTGTCTGGTAAGGCAATTCCGGTGAAATATTTAGAAATGGCGCAGCGAGGAGGGCTGGTTGTGCTGATGTGTTTAATGATTGTCGCTTTGTTTAATGATATCGTCCGAAAAATGTCATAATACTCAGCTTGATTGGTAGAAACGAATTGAAATCGAATTTGCCGTCCAAGTTGTGTAAGTAGCAATCGCGTTGAAATATTGAGATTGAATAAACCCCAATGAAATTAAAATTTGAGAATTTGACGTTGCCAGCTTATCCCCGCCACCTCCTCGCACTCGCTGCTTTAGCCTTGTGCTCTGGCCAAGCAGCTGCGATCGAACCTTTCGTCGTAAAAGATATTCGTGTTGAAGGCTTGCAGCGTACTGAAGCAGGTACGGTTTTTAGCTATCTCCCAGTTCGCGTTGGCGAAACTTTTAACGATGCTAAGAGTACAGCAACGATCAAAGCTTTATTTGCTACCGGTTTTTTCAAGGATGTTCAAATTGAGGTCGAAGATGGTGTCTTGATCGTCCTATTGGATGAACGTCCAACCATTTCTACAGTAGACTTTGTCGGTACAAAGGAATTTGAAAAAGACGCTTTAATTAAGGCTCTTAAAGATATCGGTGTAGGTGAGACGCGAATTTTCGATAAAGCGACCGTCGACCGCGCTGAACAAGAAATGAAGAAACAGTATTTGTCTCGCGGTTTGTACGGTATGAAGATGACCACCACGATTACGCCGATTGAGCGTAACCGCGTTAATGTCACCTTTAACGTAGATGAAGGCGAAATCGCTAAGATTGCCGCGATCAATATCATCGGCAACAAATCGTTTTCAGATGGTGAATTGAAAGACGTCTTGGCGCTGAGCACTTCAACTTGGTTTAGCTGGTACACCAAAGCCGATCAGTATTCGAAGCAAAAATTATCTGGCGATATCGAGGCAATTCGTTCGTTTTACTTGAATCGTGGTTATCTCGAGATGCAGATTCTCTCGACACAAATCTCGATTACCCCAGATAAGAAGAGTATTTACATCACGATCAATATTGAGGAAGGTGATAAGTATAAAGTTTCGGATATTCGAATCGAAGGGGATACATTCGGCCGCGAAGAGGAATTGGCCTCTCTAATCTCACTTAAAAAAGGTGATGTTTATAACGCGGCGCGCCTGACCGATAGTACCAAACGTATTTCAGATCGGATGGGGAATTTTGGCTATGCATTTGCCAATGTGAATGCAAATCCGATGACTGACAAAGAGAAAAAAGAAGTTGCTTTTACAATCTTCGTCGATCCTGGTAAGCGCGTATATGTCCGCCGCATTAATCTCGCTGGTAATACGCGGACACGTGATGAGGTGATTCGTCGAGAGTTCCGTCAGTTTGAGAGCTCTTGGTACGACGGACAAAAAATTAAGGTGTCACGTGACCGCGTTGAGTTCTTAGGTTTCTTTAAAGAAGTTACTATCGACACGCCAGAAGTACCAACCAGTACTGATCAAGTCGATGTCAATTTGACGGTGACAGAGCGCCCAACGGGTAACATCATGATTGGTGCGGGTTACTCAAGCGCAGAGAAGATGACGATTACTGGTTCGATCCAGCAAACGAATGCATTCGGTAGTGGCGATACGATTGGTATTGATATCAATACGAGTAGCTACAATAAAACGATTGCGGTTTCCCATCTTGATCCTTATGTTACCGAAGACGGTATCAGCCGTGGTATTGATCTCTATATTCGTACTTCATTGCCACCGATGGGCGCCTACGGTTACTATCGCATTCAATCTTCAGGCGGTAACTTAAGATACGGTGTCCCGTTTTCTGAGCTCGACACGGTCTTCTTTGGTGTTGGATTGGAACGCTCCAAGATCGACACCTATTTCGGCCAAAGTCCAACACGCTATTTGCAATATGTTGCACAATATGGTGGTAAAGATGTCTCTAAAGATCCGTTAGACCCGTTTTACGGTGTGGGTACTGCTGCAACCAATTCCTACCCATTGTCAGCGGCTTGGCAGCGCGATAGCCGCGACAATATTCTGACGCCATCGATTGGGCGTTATCAACGATTCAACCTTGAAGTTTCCCCAGTTGGTAATTTCAAATACTATCGTGCGATATACAAGCATGAATACTATAAGCCTGTTTATCGCTCTGTGATTTTGGCGATGAATGGTGAGTTTAACTATGGTCGAGGCATGGGCGGTAAGCCTTACCCATTGTTTAAGAACTTTTATGCTGGTGGTATAGGATCTGTTCGTGGATATGAACCGCTCTCATTGGGAACAAAAGATCCTAATGGTGATAGCCTCGGTGGTTCGACTCGATTGATTGGTAATCTTGAATTACAGATCCCATTCCCTGGTGCCGATAAATCTTTACGTTGGTTTGCCTTTATGGATGCAGGTAACGTCTTTGATGAAGGTCAAAAAGTTAGATTCCAGGATCTCCGTGCTTCAGCCGGTATGGGTATTAGCTGGATTTCGCCAATGGGGCCGTTAAAATTGAGTTTTGGTCGTCCATTGAATAAGAAACCTGGCGATAAACCGCAAGGTTTCCAATTCACGATGGGTACAGGTTTCTAATGCATCTTCAGTTCGACATTAGAAATATCAATTGCTAAACCTAGTAATAAAACATTGTATTGTGGAGATTACTTTGAATCGAATTTCTTACTCCTCTCGCTGGATGCAGCGGCTGCTTTTGTCTACAGCGATGTTGTTTGCGTCAGCGGCTAATGCACAGGATATTCGTGTTGCATTTTTCGATGGCCAGCGAGTGTTGAACGAATCTTTGCCAGCGAAAGTAGCGACAGCAAAAATCAAGCAGGAATTCTCGCGACGCGAGAAAGAACTCGATGAATTGAATGAAAACTTGCGTGCTGCGGTGCGTAAGTTTGAAAAAGAAGCGCCTGCTCTAAACGAGTTGGAGCGAACTCGTCGTCAGCGCGAGTTGACAGATCTGGATCAAGATTTTAATCGTAAACAACGCATCTTTAGTGAAGACTTAGGGCAACGGAAACAGGAAGAATTAAATATCCTTGCTGAACGCGCGCAGAAGGTTGTGCGTCAGATTGCTGAATTGGAGAAAATTGATCTCGTTGTTCAAGATGCGGTGTTCTTTAATCCCCGTATCGATATAACTGACAAAGTATTAAAGGCGCTTGCTAAATAACGCAATGACAAATAAAAGTATTCGACTGAGTGAAGTGGTCGATCGTTTTGGTGGGACACTGATTGGTGAGCAGACTATCTCGGTGATTGGAATAGCCCCTTTAAGCGATGCAACCGAGAACCACATCACATTTCTCTCCAATCCCAAGTTCCGAACGCAAGCGACTGCCAGCAAAGCAGTCGCTTTGATTTTGTCTGAGGCAGATCATTTAGCTATTGGTGATACGTATTCTGGTGCACGTATCATTAGCAGTAATCCTTATGTGTATTTCGCCAAGTTGGCACAATACTTTTTTCATATTAATGCCGATCCAGTTGAAACGGGCATTCATTCTTCAGCTTGGGTCAGTCCGCAGGCAACTATTGCGCCTAGCGCGTATATTGGGCCACATGCATCAGTCGAGGCAGGTGCTATCGTCGGTGATGGGGCTTGGATAGGGGCAGGAGTCGCAATTGCTAAGCGAGTTGTGATTGGGGCACAGTCTAAGATCAATGCGAATGTCAGTATTTATAATGATTGCATCATTGGCGAGCGTTGTGTGATTCACTCTGGCGCTGTAATTGGTGCAGATGGATTTGGATTTGCCAACGAAAAAGGGAAGTGGATCAAGATTCCACAAACCGGGCGTGTTGTGATTGGCGATGATGTCGAAATAGGTGCTAACACTAGCATTGATCGTGGTGCTTTGGCAGATACTATTATTGAAAATGGCGTCATTCTTGATAACCAAATTCAAATTGGTCACAACTGCCATATCGGCGAGAATACGGCGATGGCAGGGTGCGTCGGTGTAGCTGGTAGCGCCAAGATCGGCAAGAACTGCACATTCGGTGGAGCTGCGATGGTGCTTGGCCATCTGACGATTGCGGATAATGTCCATATCTCTTCTGGCAGTATGGTGTCACGTTCCATTCTCGAGCCCGGTCAGTACACGGGTTTTTATCCACTCGCAAAAAATGCGGACTGGGAAAAGACTGCCGCAATTGTGCGTAATTTAGGATCGATGCGCGATAAATTGAGAGTCGTGGAAAAGGCGATTAAGCAAAACGAAGCGAATAGTAAGAACGAACAAAGCTAAGTAAGACGCAACAATTTTGATTATTTAAATAAGTAAAGAAGCATATGGAAAACATCAGCAAAACTCTGGACATCAATCAGATTAAACAATATCTGCCGCATCGTTATCCGATGTTGTTGGTCGATCGCGTATTGACCTGGGAAAGTGGTAAGACGATCACCGCGATCAAGAACGTCACGGCGAATGAAGAATTTTTCAACGGTCACTTCCCAAATAAACCGGTGATGCCTGGTGTTTTGATGGTAGAAGCGATGGCACAAACCGCTGCCATTTTGTCGTTTTTAACGATGGGCCAAAAGCCAGATGAAAATACGATTGTGTATTTTGTGGGTATTGATAATGTACGTTTCAAACGTCCAGTGGGCCCTGGCGATCAACTGAAGATGGACGTTGAGATTTTGCGAGTCGCACGTGGAATTTGGAAATACAAAGCCGTAGCCACAGTTGATGGTCAGCTGGCTGTTGAAGCTGAGTTGATGTGTACATTGCGCACGGCCAATGATGAAGTGAAAGCCGCGCCAGCTGCAAATTCTGAAACTCCTGCCGGAGAATAATATGGCTATTCATTCCACCGCAATTGTTGATCCTAAGGCGCAACTGGACTCCTCGGTTGAGGTAGGTGCATATTCAATTATTGGACCGAACGTGCGTATCGATGCTGGTACCAAGATTGGGCCGCATGTGGTGATTGAAGGCCATACGACGATCGGTAAGGATAACCAATTCTTTCAATTTTCTTCGATCGGTGCGGCTCCGCAAGATAAGAAATATGCGGGTGAACCGACACTGTTAGAAATTGGTGATCGAAACCTTGTTCGTGAGTTCTGTACATTTAATCTAGGCACAGTTCAAGATGGTGGTGTGACGCGTGTAGGTAGTGATAACTGGATCATGGCCTACGTTCATATTGCCCATGATTGCCACGTCGGCAATCGCACCATTTTTGCCAATAATGCGGCATTGGCAGGTCATGTGCACATTGGCGATTGGGTTATTCTCGGTGGTTTCTCGAATGTTCATCAATTCTGCAAGATTGGTGCACATGCCATGGTTGGGATGTCGACGAGCCTGACTCAAGACGTGCCTCCTTTCGTGATTTTGAATGGCAATCCTGCGGCCGCGCACGGCATTAATATCGAAGGCTTGAAGCGTCGTGGCTTTAGTCGTGAACAAATCTCGGCAATTCGCCAAGCCTATAAAACTTTGTATAAGTCCGGTCTCACGCTTGATGAAGCAAAATCAGCCTTGGAGCAAGAGATCGCGCAGGCGCCGGCTGATGTAGCTCAGCACGTTCAGTTAATGCGTAGTTTCCTCGATACTTCAACACGCGGTATCGTGCGTTAATAGCCGGCCCATTTTTCTGAAGAGTTGACATTGACACGCCCGATTATCTCGATGGTTGCCGGAGAAACTTCCGGAGACATGTTGGCTGCCCGATTATTGTCTGGATTGCGTCCTCGTTTGCCGGATTCGCTCATGCATGGTATCGGTGGTCCACGTATGGCAGAGTCGGGCTTCGTCAGTGATTTCCCGATGGAGAAGTTATCCGTACGTGGATTATTTGAAGTGCTAATGCACTACCGTGAAATCTCTGGTATTCGCAAACGCTTAATGCAGCAACTATTAGATGAAAGGCCCGACGTCTTTATTGGTGTCGATGCGCCTGACTTTAATCTAGATTTGGAAATTCAACTCAAGCAGGCCGGTATTCCTACGATGCACTACATCAGCCCCTCGATTTGGGCTTGGCGTGGAGGTCGCATCAATAAGATTGCGCAGGCTGTTTCTCATATGCTGTTGATCTTCCCGTTTGAAGAAGAAATTTATCGCAAGGCAGGCATACCGGCCACTTACGTTGGTCATCCTTTGGCGCAAGTGATACCGATGAAGCCGGATGTCGCTGCAGCACGTGAAGAGCTTGGCTTAGAACCGGATGCGCGCGTGGTCACGATCATGCCAGGCAGCCGCATGTCAGAATTGAAGTACAACACAGAAGCCTTCGTTCAAACGGCCAAACTGCTGTTGGAGCGTGATCCCCATCTGCAAATACTGGTGCCGATGGCCGGTCAAAAGCAACGCGCCTACTACATTGACCTTGTGCTACAAGCGAAACTCGAAGATGTCCCAATCTTACTGATGGATGGCAAGTCTCATACCGCGATCGCAGCCGCCGATGCTGTTCTAGTTGCTTCCGGCACCGCTTCACTTGAAGTTGCCTTGTTCAAAAAACCAATGGTGATCGCCTATAAAATGATGGCAGCATCGTGGCATGTGTTGAAACATATGGGCTATCAAGCTTGGGTTGGTTTGCCAAATATTTTGGCTGAAGATTTTCTTGTTCCTGAGTTCTTGCAGTCTGCCGCGACACCCGCCGCTATGGCAGAAGCGTTGTGGAAGCAATTAAGCGATGATGTCTTACGTCAGAACCTAGAGCAACGCTTTGTCGATATGCATCACAGCTTGTTGCGGGACACTGCAAGCCTATCTTCACAAGCGGTATTGGACGTGATCGCCCAACATAAACGCTCCTAACATTTAGTTTTTTTGTTTGTCTTGCTATGTATATCGATTCTCACTGTCATATTAATTTTCCTGAGCTTGCAGAACAAATGCCAGCACTGCTGCAGCGCATGCAAGATAATGGTGTGACACATGCCTTGTGCGTCTCGGTAGACCTTCCAGATTTCCCGCAAGTCTTGGCACTGGCCGAACAATATCCGCATATCTATGCCTCCGTTGGTGTGCATCCTGATTATGAAAATACGGAAGACCCTAGTGCTGAGCGTCTAGTCGAATTGTCTGATCACCCTAAAATCATCGCCATCGGTGAGACCGGTTTAGATTATTTTCGTTTGAAAGGCGATCTTGAATGGCAGCGTGAACGTTTCCGTCAACATATTCGCGCCTCCCGCTTGTCGAAAAAGCCTCTGATTATTCACACGCGTGCAGCGGCCGAAGACACGATACGCATCATGCGGGAAGAAGGCGCCGGCACGGATCAAGGCGGTGTTGCCGGTGTGATGCATTGTTTTACCGAGTCTTTGGATGTCGCGTTGGCGGCAGTTGAGATGGGCTTTTACATCTCATTCTCTGGCATCTTAACTTTCAAGAGTGCGAAAGACTTACAAGCCGTGGCGAAAGCATTACCACTCGACCGGATTTTGATTGAAACCGATTCGCCTTACTTAGCACCGGCTCCGCATCGTGGCAAGATGAACGAGCCCGCATTCGTGCGCCATGTTGGTGAATTTTTAGCAGATCTCAAAGAGCTACCGCTGAAGCAGGTGCAAGAGGTGACATCTCAAAATTTCTTTGATTTGTTTCGAATTGCGCCTATAGGCGCCTGAGGACACCCCATGTGGCGATTCGATTTTACGCGCAACGCCATGGAGCTCGCTCGTTGCTTCAATCAACAATTTCTACGACTTCTTTTGCTTTGTTGGCCTTTGCTGTTTGCAGCGGGGCAGTTCAACGAGGCACAAGCTCAGATGTTGCAAACGATTAGCCCCGAACAAAAACTACAAGAGCAATTCTTAAAGGCGGCCCGATTTGACGATGTTAAGACCATCAAAAAAATGATGGAGCAAGGGTTTAATCCCAATGTGTCAGAATCCGATCGCGGTGAAACAGCTTTAATGTTGGCTATCCGTGAAGATTCATACAAGGTTTTTGAATTTCTCCTTTTCCATCCACAGATCAATCTCGATGCACGCGCTAAAAATGGTGATACAGCGATCATGTTGGCCGCTTATTTGGGGAAGGTAGACTGGTTGAGTGAACTGATTTTCGCTGGTGCGCAGATCAATCAAGTCGGTTGGACGGCGTTACATTACGCAGCGGCTGTTGGTGATGAGCAGATAATTGCGGTCTTATTAGAACATTCAGCCTACATCGATGCAGAATCGCCAAATAAGACCACACCGTTAATGATGGCGGCTCGCAAAGGTGATCTAGCTCCGGTAAGATTGCTTGTGCAAGAGGGCGCAGATCTCGCTTTAAAGAACTTGTTGGGACTGACCGCACTTGATTTTGCTAAAGAAGCGGGAATGAATGAAATTGCCAAGTACTTACAACAGCAAATGCAATCAAAGTAAAAGAACATTCTGAATTAATGTCTGCGAACCATGGAGGTGCAAATGCGAGTGCAGCAATCAATACGGCTGGTCTTAGCTTCCATACTTTGTGTGATTTACTGTCTGGGCCTCGTATCTTGCACCAGCACTGCACCGGTCCCACCTGCAGCCAAATCGAATGAAGCACAGCCTCAAAAAAAGATGCCGAGTTCAACTGCACCACTCAATGCACATACTCCAGTCTCGCAAGCGAAAAATTTGAATGCCTACGCTCGAGAAGTGGCGGTTCATATATCGCAAAAAAATTCAGATAAAATTTATGTGTCCAATCCACAAGCACTATTGCGATCAGTGGTTGTGCTTAAGTTTAGTATTGATGCTCGTGGCAACCTGATTTCTCGTGAACTGGTCCGCAGTAACAAAGATAAAGTCACAGAAACGACAGCCATGCAAAGCATCTTATTGGCGCAACCATTTCCCATTCCTTCGACCAGCCTGTTAAAGCAAGGTAAGCTAGAACTGCTAGAGACCTGGCTGTTCAACAATGACGGTAGATTTCAACTTCGGACTATCTCCTTGCCTCAGTTAGGGGAATAGAGCGAGGCCCATCGAAGTTCATGCTCGTAGTTCCATTAAGTCATGGGCAACGATAATCTCTCCATCGAAGTAGGGCCGCACGCCATCTATCCATTCTTGGTCACCAATACTTGTATCATCACCCGGAACGAAATGCGAGAGAACGAGTTTTTTTACTTTCGCTGCAGTGGCGACGCGACCAACTTGTTCAAAATTGCTATGGCTCGCTAAGAGGTGCTGTTTGAGTCGAGTGGCTTGTGCCTCGCTTGCTAAGAGCTTGTCGAGCGCCTTTGTGTACATGACTTCGTGAACTAGAATATCGGCGCCTTCGGCAAGCTTGATTAAGTTTTCCGAGTAACTGGTATCGCCAGAAATCACAATCGATTTCCCTTGATGGTCAAAGCGGTAAGCAAACGACGGCTTAACTGGTGGATGCACTACACGCGCACATCTGACTTGGGTGCGGCCATTATCGAAGATCACGCCATCACGGCTGATTTCGTGTGGATGAATCATTTTTGCCAGATCTGCTCTCCCTTCGTCTTCTATCCTAGTTCGTATGTCGTAGGAATTCATTTGTAGAAATAGTTTAGTCATTTGCGATAATGGTTGAGGGCCATAGGTGTCAATCGCATGGTTGAGATCTGCGGCCCATGCCAATAACATCAAATTCCCATAATCGGCATTATGATCAGAATGGTGATGCGTGATAAAGATGTGACGCAGACTAGAAAGCTTGAGTCCTGCTTTGACGAATTGCTGTGCAACGCCATTCCCGCAATCGATTACAAATGCTTCACCTTCGATCACGATCACCTGTGAGGGCGCGGCGCGATTCTTTTTTGGCGTAGGGCCACCTGCGGTACCCAGCAAAAACAAGCGCATGCCATTCGATACTTCAGTATCCGCTTCCACGTTTAAAGCTTGTGTGAAACTGGGAATGAAGTAGGCGCTGAACGAGGACAGCATAAAAAAGCGTCGGTCGAGGAACTGTCTACGGTGTGGATTGGTTATCATGATGATCTAGCCTTTTCAAAATTATCGCGTTTATCGAGATTGGTGAAAATGTATTTTAAAGTAGATAACTTTCTTCGGCAATTTGCACGCAAGCAGAGGCGCATAGATGAAGTCGTTTGGTTTCGTCACCATTTTTTGGGTTTCGTCGGAAACCAGATGAATATTCAATTGTAGAGAATTACTCTGAGTGCATTCAACTTAATCGGAGATCATATGTTTGCTAGTTTCTTTTTTATTTTGCGCACCGGCGCTGCATGGGGCCTGATTTGGCTGTTGGTGATGCTGTTTTTGTTCGTTGGGGTGGTGAAGCGTGATCCGCCTGATGTTTTTCAAATTCTGACCTTTATTTCGATTGGTATCGCGATGGTGGTGGCGATGTCTCATATTCGTCGCGTGCGATTACTCGATCAAAAGGTAAGCCTAGAAACGCTATCGAATCGTCATCGTCGCGTACTAGATCTCCCCTTAAATGCGAATGAGGCCTTTGAGCTGTTGGAAGCCTCGATACGTGATTTTCCTGAAGTCGATCAGCTTGAGAGTGCGTCAGATAGCTTGCAAGTGAGAGCGAAAGCGAGGCGTAGTAAGTTGTATTACCCCGATGCTCAGAACCTACATCCAGCCCTGCGTTGGTTGTCGAGCGGTGATAATCAGATTTATGCGACCGTGACGCCAAACGGTGACACCAGCACCATTAGCCTGATCTGTGAACCGGCTCGGCCTGCCTGGACCGACATGTTTATTCTTGATCACGCCAGCAACCTCGATAATGTCTTAGCCTTGACCCGTGCTTTGACGCGGCGACTCGGTGACTTGCGCAATCAAGAGCGTGAAACGGTAAAGCAATCGTTGACCGAGAAAGAATTGTCAGTGGCCAAGCTCAACCTATTGCACGCCCAAGTCGAGCCCCATTTTCTGTACAACAGTTTGGCGAGCGCGCAGCTTCTGACTCGCTCTGATCCAGCGAAGGCCGATGAAATGCTCGGTAATTTGATTACTTATTTGCGGCATTCCTTGCCCAAAACCGAGGATGCTATTTCAAGTCTTGGAGAAGAGCTAGAGCGCACCAAAGCCTATCTCGATATCATGAAGATACGTATGGGATCGCGCTTAAATGTGCAGTTCGAAGTGCCTGACTATTTAAAGAATATTTTAGTTCCCAGCATGATGTTACAGACCTTAGTGGAAAATGCGATCAAACATGGAATAGAACCGAAATCCGGAGGAGGGACGATCTGGGTCATCGCACGTGCACACGAAAATATGGTAGCGATTACAGTTGCTGATGATGGGCGCGGATTTAATGCGGAAAGTGCAGGTACAGGCATCGGTTTGCGAAATGTACGTGAACGTTTGGCATTAGCGTATGGTAGTAATGCGCACTTTAGCATCGTTGCCAATTTTCCTTCCGGAGTCGCTGCAACGATTAGTTTGCCGACAAGTTTTTTGCGAGGAGAGCATCATGACTAAGTGCGTTGTTGCCGAAGATGAGAGCTTATTGCGGGAAGCTTTGCTGGAACAAATTCAACGTGCCTGGCCAAGTTTAGAAATTGTTGCAGCCTGCGATGATGGTGCTAGTGCTCTTGAAGAGATTATTGAGCATCAGCCTGACCTCGTGTTTTTGGATATACGCATGCCAGGCCTCAGCGGGATAGAAATTGCCACGGCGATGCGCGAGGCAAGTCCACATACGCAGATTGTTTTTGTCACCGCCTATGATCAGTATGCAATTGATGCCTTTGAAAAAGGGGCGGTTGATTATCTGCTAAAACCGGTCACCTATGATCGCTTATGTGCAACGATAGAACGTATCCAACAACGCCAAGCACAAAGTAATTTGCAAGTGGGTAGTGGTCAACACGCGATGGCTGCGGTGGCTGAGTTGTTGACCAAACTCGGTGGAACGAGCGCTGAATCCATTCTGGGTAATGCGAACCGTCGCGACAATTTAGTTTGGCTTACCGCAAGTTCCGGAAACGAAACCAAGCTCATTATGGTCGATGATGTTGCCTACTTCAAAGCTGACAATAAATATACGGTGGTCATGACAGCAGAGGGGGAATCTTTGCTGCGCAAGCCGATTCGTGAGTTATTAGACTTGCTTGATCCTGACATGT
>CANHZI010000012.1 GCA_947464955.1 Oxalobacteraceae bacterium | reverse complement strand
GGGCTATTCGAAAATCAAATTGGCGCCTTACTCAATGACAAGGACGGCAAGTTGTGGGTGGGAACACGTTCTGGCTTAGCCCTATTTGACCCACAGAAGAATGTCTTCACTCCTGTGCCCTTAGGTGACGAGCCCAACGACAACTACATAGAACGTATTATTTTCGACCGCAATAACACGATGTGGATCTCCAGCCGTGGCGGCGTACATCGTAAGCGTCAGGGCGAGTCCACTTTTCATACGTTTCGCAAGAACGCCAATATTCCCAGTAGCCTAGGAAATAGTTGGTCCTTAACGCTGATGGAGAGTAGCAAAGGGGTGATTTGGGTCGGCACCATGAATGGTCTCGATCGCTTTAATCAAACAGATGAAAGTTTCACTCACTTCCGGCATGACGATCAGCAGCAGGGTTCGATTAGTCACAATCGCATTCACGCCTTATTCGAAGACAGCAAAGGAAGAATTTGGGTTGGCACTTCTGGTGGTTTGAACCGTATGGAAGAGCTGGCAAACGGGCAAATCCGTTTCCATTTTTACCCCACACAAGCGGATGGTTCTGCCGAGTCAGTTGGCGGCATCTTGGAGGACAAGAGTGGCAATATCTGGATTAGCAGCACGGCAGGGATATCCAAGCTAGACGTTAGCAGTGGCAAGTTCAAAAATTACACCGCTCGCGACGGCATGATTGAAGGATCGTACTTAATCGGCGCTACGTTAATCTCGGATAACGGTATGATGAATTTTGGCGGCTGGAACGGCTTAACCAGCTTTCGCCCGGAAGAAATTCGCGATAACCCGATTCCTCCACCGGTCGTTATCACCGATTTTCTCATTTCCAATCAGAGCATTCGCCAGATAAATAACAAGGAGCAACCCGGGAAAGGCATTTCCATCAGCGAGCTGAAAGAACTACGCTTGGACCATACTGAATCGATTTTTTCCATCGAATTCGCCGCCTTGCATTATGCCGACCCTAGCGCTAATCGCTATAGCTATAAACTAGAAAACTTTGATGACAAATGGGTAGAAACGACCGCTGATAAACGTTACGCCACTTTCACCAACCTTGATCCCGGTACTTACATTTTTCATGTTAAGGCAAGTAACAAGAATGGGGTGTGGAACGAAACACCAACATCATTAACCATCATCATCACGCCCCCCTATTGGAAGACTTGGTGGTTCCGCATCAGCGTATTCTTGCTGTTAGCTGGCTTCACCTACAGCTTCTTCCTGTATCGCGTTCGCAAACTAGTGCGGCAGAAGATACAGTTGGAAAGCCAGGTAAAGGCACGTACCGCCGAACTCGAGGATCAAAAAGCCTCCATTCAAGAACAAAAAGAAACCCTAGAGCATGCACACAAGAACATTTCGCTCTTGAGTGAAATAGGGAAAGAGATTACAGCCACACTCGACACTGAAGCCATCATTGAGCTTTTGTATCGTAATGTGAATATGCTGATGGACGCCACCGTGTTTGGTGTTGGGTTTTACGATAGACAAAAGCAATTAATCGATTTTCCTTTTGTAACCGAGTCGGGAAAACGCTATGAGCACTACACGCGTGACTTCCGCGAGAAAAATCAGCTACCGGTGTGGTGTATCGAGCATCAAAAAGAAATCTTCATCAATGACCTTGAGCATGAATATAGCAAATACATTAAAGATCTGTCGCTCACTGAAGATCCTGAAAAATGGGGTGCCGTTCTCAAAGATGGTTCTAGTTCAATCACCCCCCAATCAGTACTGTACGTCCCTATCTTTGTCAAAACCCAAATTCGTGGTGTCGTCGGCGTGCAGAGCTTTAAGAAATTTGCCTATGCCAGCACTGATCTCGATATCTTACGCACTTTAGCATCCTATGTAGGGATTGCCATCGACAATGCAGATGCTTACGAGCAGTTAAAAGAAACGCAGAATCAATTAGTTGAACGCGAGAAGTTGGCTGCTTTGGGCTCTTTAGTAGCGGGTGTATCGCATGAGTTGAATACCCCTTTAGGCAATAGCTTATTAATCGCCAGTTCAATCGAAGACAATATCAATCACATTAGTGAAATCATTGAATCTGGCCCAGTCAAACGCTCAGACTTCAAACAGTTTGCGGAGCGTTGTAAAGAAGCCTGTGTGCTGTTATTACGTAGTCTACGCACCAGTGCTAACTTAGTGAGTAGCTTCAAACAAGTCGCTGTCGATCAAGCGAGTGCGCAGTCGAGGGTCTTTAATTTGCAGCAGACCGCCAATGAAGTGGTGGCGACAATGATGAATCAAGTGCGCCAAGCAGGGCACAGCTTGCAGGTCGAAATTCCTTCGGGCATACAACTACACAGTTATCCCGGACCGTTTGGCCAAGTCTTGATCAACCTCTTACAGAACGCGATGCTACACGCCTTCGAAGGCAAACAAAATGGCTTAATGCGCTTAACCGCGAGTATGGTCGGCGAAGATCATGTGCGAGTTTGTTTTGAGGATGATGGCGTAGGTATTCCCGAAGAGAACCTCGGCCGTATTTTTGAACCTTTCTTCACTACCAAGCTTGGGCATGGTGGATCCGGTCTGGGCATGCACATCACCTACAACATTGTGACCTCGATTCTCGAAGGCACGATCAAAGTCGAATCTGTGTATGGTCACGGCACACTGATTACGATGGAGTTTCCAACGCATGTGGTGGTAGCTCCAGTCACGAGAGCATAAAAAAACTGGCACTCTCCTGTAACACAGAAGATGTGCCAGTTTTCTAGTGCCTAGAAACTATCCCTTCGTCGCTGGTGCGACCAAGCCTTCCTTCTTAGCGGCTTGAATAATCTCTTTTACTTTTTTCTGCGCTTGTACCGTAGCGAGCTCCATTTCGGTACCTAAGGCTTCCATTTTTTTGCCGAGTGCTTCCATCGGCTTTCCTGCTTCTTCCATCTTTGCACTCAGCGCTTGCAATGGCTCTAAAGCCTTCGCCAAAGCTTCACCGTCAATCTTGATTTTTTCCGATTTGACTTGTATCTGTTTTGCGGCAACTTCCATCGAGGCTTGAACCTCGTTCAAATGCTTCTGTGCTTTCTCGCGCTCTGCTTTGTCTTTGGCTCTCACCATTTTCTCAGCAGCAGCTTCCATCTTTTTCTCGAACGCTTCCATCTTCTTTTCTAAGGCCTGCATTTGCACTTCGACTTCACGATCAATTTTGGCCTCATCAATATGGATAGCTTCCATCTCTTTGCCAATCGCCTCCATCACCTCGCCTTGTGCTTCCATTTTCTTACCCTGTTCTTCCATCTCAACACTCAATTGATTAACAGGTTTAAATGCGGCGTGTACTTGCTCTAGGGTCTTCGCGTCTTGGATTACATAGGATTTACCTTCTTCCTTGAACCATAAAAATTCACCCGCACGCTCTTGTTTCAAGCGTTCAATTTCTTTTCGGTCTTTGGTATTGCCACTCATGTAGTAATGACCATCTTTGTTGGCAGTGACCAAAGCCATTGGCATCTCGGTCACCGCTTCACGTAATTGTTTCCTCGCTGCTTTGTCTGGTGCAGGAGTGCTCACAGCAACTGGTGCTGCAATTGGCGTGGCAGCTGGTGTTGACGGTGTCATTGCCGTTGCTTGTGCGACCAAGACTGCGCAAGCACTAGAAATGCCTAATAAAGGTAAGGTGAGTTTCCAAGAAAAAGCTTTCGCGGGAAGCTCGGGACGTACTAATCGTTTGATGCGTGACATAAGATTTCCTCCATGTGCCGAAAGGGCCGGTTGGGGGTGGGAGAACTGGAATTGTTCCAGCTCGGACAATGCAAGCGCCAGGCGCCGCGGTTCGCCTAACAATCCTGCGGCTAAATCATCTGCAATTTGTTCGCGCTCTATGCGTATCTGTTTGGATATCCACCAGACCGCTGGGTGATAAAAGAGCGCGATCTCAATTGCGCTTTGAAACAAATTCACCAAATAATCCATACGCTTCACATGCGCCACTTCATGGGCAAGTAAAGCTTCAATCAGTTCGACTGGCATCCCGGTCAATAAGGAGCTCGGCAGAATCACGATAGGTTTCCACCAACCAGCGGTCATCGGTGACTCCAGTTGATACGACACACCAAAATTCAATTCTTTTTGCATGCCCAAACGACGCGCAAAATCATTTACCTTCGCCTGCCACATCGGCTGAGCGTGCTGCTCCGCATGGGCGATTTGTTGGCGTACCCATAGCATGCCCATGGCCATACGCAGCGCTAAAACCAAGACACCGATGGCCCAGATAATCACGATGAGCGGCATCTGCTGTTTCAGAAAGGTTTCGGTCGTACTTGTAAGCTGAGACCAGGAGCTAGAGTCGTTCAATGGCGTTGTGACCGCGCTCGGGCTTAGCCCACTAACATCAACTGTTTTCACACCATCGTTCAATTCAGGGTAGGCAGCAAGATCGCTATGTTGAATGACATAAGAGATCGGCAGCGCCGCACATAGAATCAATGCACTACACGCCAAGAGATAGCGCCATTGAGCTGACTTCTTGCGCAGGGCGAATAAGCCAATCGCAGTAATGGAAGCCAGTAGAGCGCCCTGCCACACAAAGTGCAAAAGGGCCCAACCCAAAGTGCTCAAGCTATTGGCGAAGTCGAGATTCATTTCTTATCTCCATGCAGAAATTCTTGAATTTCTTGACGATCTTTATCGCTGACGTGCTCTTTGAGTGCCGCCATGATCAACTCTTTACCCGAGCCCGAAAACGCTTTCTGAATAAAGTCTTTGAGCAGATTGGTTTGCAGTTTTTCTTGTGGCTGCGCAGCGGCATACACATGAGAACGAGCGCTTTCATCGCGCGTCAACAGACCATCGCTATGCATGATCTGCAATTGGCGTAAGACCGTGGCTTGATTCACTTCAGGGCGCTCAACTTGAACCAGCTCAAACACACGTTTGGCGGTGGCCGGGCCATACTGCCAAAGGGCGCGAAGCAAAGCGAGCTCGGCTTGCGTTGGCTTACGAATTTGACTTGGTTTTAGATTGGGTGTGGATGTCATTGCTAAATACTCCCTTGATATGGAATACAGCATATAACATCTAGAACAAAATTTCTAGAACTTTTTTTCTAGATTTATTTTGGGGATATGGGAACTTTCAACTTCAATGGAAATCACTTATCGTTTACTTAACGGCTATTGGGATCGCAGATGTGTAACGCAATTTACGCTCTTCCGTATAATCCCACCACACGGCTGGGGCTTCACCTGCCATAAAACGTGTGACCGACATGAAGACGTCAATCATACAAGGGTCATGCCGCACACCGGTGCGTACGCAGAGCTCTTGATACATTTGAAAAGGATCGGCACCAACCAAGTCTTGCGGTGTTTGATAGCCCAAGAGTATGAGATCGCCAGCAGAGGCTTTGCCGATATTCGGCAAATCGGTCAGCTTCAGCAATTTTTCGCGAGATACTTTAGTTGGATGCATTAAGCGGCTCTCCATAAAAAAAGCGAAGCCACATATTATGGACTTCGCTCTTTCAATTACTTATAACATCATTTTATTTTGCACTAGCACGCGCTTTACCAAACGCATCGCCGGCTTTCCATGCTGGCATTTTCGCTGCGTTTGCGACAGCTTGACCCAAGTTCAGTGTGAACTGCGCTTGTTGCACCATGCCAGACAAATCCCAGCTAGGATCATACTCGTCACTCACTTGGTGATAACGTGCGCCATAGGCTTTGGCTTTTTCTGTCGATGCCGCTTGGTCTTTCAGAAATTCACGACCACCTTCAATCGAGAATGCAGGTACACCATTTTTTGCGAAATTGAAATGATCGCTACGGAAGTAGCCACCTGCCAAATCTGGCTCTGCTTTGGCGATTTCCATGCCCATCGATTTGGCCACTTTGGCAGCGATCGCACCAAGATCAGTACGTTCACTTCCTTGAGTACCGATATCACGTGTTGGGCCAACAAAGTTCAGGCTATCGAGATTCAAGTTTGCAGCCGTCTTATTCAATGGCCACAATGGTTGGTTCGCATACAAAGCACTACCCAGCAAACCCTGCTCTTCAGCCGCCACCCACAAGAACATTTGACTACGTTTTGCAGGATGCGCGACCGCTTCTTTCGCCATTGCGATCAAAGCCGCAGTACCAGAGCCATTATCCACCGCTCCGTTATAAATGGTATCAGTGCCTGTGCCTTGTTTTCCTAAATGATCCCAGTGTGCGCTGTAAATCACGATTTCATCTTTCAACTTAGGATCGGTTCCAGGTACGATGCCGGCCACATTGTATTGCTCAACACGACGAATCGCCGCTTTGGTTTCGCCGACTAATTTTGCCGACAAAGCCACCGCTTGGAAGTCTTTTTTCTCAGCTGCTGCGCGCAATTTGTCGAGGTCTTGTCCGGCACTAGCGAACAATTGACGTGCTGTGTCTTCCGTCATCCAACCTTGCACGCTAGTACCTGGCGCAGCACCGTCCAATTGGAAGCGCTCATTCATCCAGCTGTTTTGCACCACAGACCAGCCATAGCTTGCGCTTGGCGTCGTGTGAATCAATAACACACCAGCGGCGCCTTGGCGTTTCGCTTCTTCGAACTTGTAAGTCCAACGACCGTAATAGGTCAGGGCTTTGCCAGCAAAGCGATTGGCTTCTTCAGCCGTCGGTTGCGGATCATTGACCATCATGATCACGATCTTGTTTTTGACGTCGACGTTTTTGAAGTCATTCCATTTTTCTTCCGGCGCGGTAATACCGTAACCAACGAAGACTAAGTCATGATCAAACTTATGCTCCGCCACCGCATCGCCCGGTGCCCACACCCAATCTTTACCGAAGCTGATATCAAGTGCTTTACCGCCAGCGATCAATTGCGCAGAGCTTTGCTCTGGCAAAGATTTGACCCCAGCGATTTTGACCAATTGACGATAAGAGTTACCGTTTGCAGGTTTCAAACCGACGACTTGAGATTGGCTTTCCAAGTACTGTACAGTTAAGTCACCACCGCGCTGGCCGGTACCACGCCCCTCGAACAAATCAGAGGAGAGCAAAGCTAAATGCGCGCGTAAAGCCGACTCCGACACTTGCAATGCGTTTTTTGTTTGTTCTTTTTTGACCGGTGTGGCTTGCGCCATACTATAGGCGGGGAATGCAGCCACCAAGCTCAAAGCCAATGCTGACCGTAATAATCCTTGTTTCATAGTGCTCCTGATTCTTATTGTGGAAGGTAAATATGCCCACCGTGGGGGATGGGTGTGAATTTTAAATCGCGACGATTATAAAGCCCTGGCGCCGTTTGCCAAGCGAAAACCTCAGTCTCCACTCGACTTTTCTAAGCTCATTTTTCTTTGCCTTGGGTCCAACTTAAACCACTGGTATCAGCCAAGGAGCTACGGACTTTGACCGCACCCTGCTCAATAAGTTGCTCTATCTCGAGTGCAATATCGCCACTCGGTGCTTGGACGATGGCATCATCTGAGAGATAGAGCCCAACCCAGGCATTGCGTCCAGCACGTTTGGCTGCATACAAACATTTGTCGGCAATACCGACTACCTGTTCCCAGCTATAAGCTTCAATCGCTTTCGGCATGAAGGGATAGGTCGCTAAACCAATCGAACAGCTGCGTTGTAGAAGTTTGCCGTCAGAGAGTCTGAAATGGTGCTCAGCAATGCGGCTACGAATTCGTTCGGCAAGTAATTCAGCTTCGGCAAAATGCGTATGGCGAACAACGATTAAAAACTCCTCGCCACCCCAACGAATAATGGTATCGCTGTCGCGTACAGATTCGCGCAAGATACTAGTCGTTTGATTGAGCACCAGATCACCCGCCGCATGCCCATATTGGTCATTGACCGACTTAAAGTGATCGATATCAACCATCATGAAGATCAAATCGCGATTCGCCTCACCCTTGTTTTCAGCTTGCAAACTGTAGCTGCGCTGCACTTCCGCAATATCATCGGCAATACACAGATTCAAATAACGGCGATTACGCAAACCCGTTAAAGGATCAGTCAAACTTTGTTGTTCCAAGGCACGACGCGACACTTCAAGCTCGCGTGTGCGTTCTTGTATCAGCAATTCCAGATTTCGATTTTTATTACGCAAAGCCCACAAGCGCCAGCGTAGCAATGAATAGACCAAAGCACTAAACAAGGCCAAATACAGCAGGTATGCCCACCAGGTTTGGAACCATGCCGGCATCACTCTGACATCTAGCACCAAATCGGGCTCGCTCCACACACCGATCCGGTTCGTTCCACGTAAGTGCAAACGGTAATCTCCAGGTGGCAAATTGGTATAAGCAGCAAGTCGACGTGTGTAATCGGTTTCTATCCAATTCTTGTCATAGCCTTCAAGACGATAGGCGTAACGATTATGCTCGGCAGCGGAATAGTCCAAAGCAGCAAACTCGACGATCATGCTATTGGCATCGGCTTGAATAACGAGTTTTTCAGCATTTTCGCCAACAAATTTAGCATGATTCACCGCCAAAGTTTTGCCGCCGAGTTGAATACTCGTGACCACCAACGGCGGGCGATATGCGTAGGGTTTGAGCAAGGAAGGGCGTACCACGGTCATGCCACTGACGCCGCCAAAGATAAGATTACCGTCGCGCGTCTTAGCGCCTGCGGTCGCCCAATAGCCCATGATCGCGACACCATCAGGTTCGGCCAAAGGCTGCACCTCAAAGGTTTTCGAGTCAATTCTCGCTAAGCCTTCGTCGGTACTAACCCAAATATGACCAGCATCGTCCTCCAAGACTTTATTGACGAGGTCGTTCGGTAACTTCTCTGCCTTGCCTATATGTTGAAACTCAAATTGCCCTGCCTGTTTCCCTGGCCGCAGAATATCCAAGCCACCGCCTTGCATACCGACCCACAACCAGCCGCGCCTATCAAATAACATCGTCGACACATTGCGATGCGTCAGGCTGCTCTTACTCTTGGGGTCAGGCTTAATATTGGTGAGTTGTTGGCTAATCGGATCATAACGATACAAGCCATCCTGCAAAGTCGCGACCCAAATCGCGCCATCCGGGGCGCGCTTTAACTCGGTAATGAATTTAGTTCCCAAAGATTTGGCCCAATCCGTTTGCATCACGGTATCTTGGTTGGGCTTACTTAGATCTTTTTCCCACAGGCCTTCGGGCCCACCGATATACAAGCGCTGATCAACATGCAATAAGGCTGCCACTCGCAGCACTGGATTACGTGGTGTTAAATTCAAGCGACGCACACTGATTCCACGCCTATCAGTCAGATATAAACCCTTATCGGTACCGATATACACATCATTCGCACCAACGGGATAAATCGTAAAGACCGCACTTTGAGGTAATGCAAATTGGGGATTTGCATCGTCACCTTTTAGCGTACGAAATGTTTGGCCATTGGGATCGAGAATGCTAATCCCTTGATGCTGGGAACCTACCCATACACTGCCATCATCGAAACCATGGGCGGCAAAAAAATCTATCCCTTGCAATCCATGCGCGCGATTCTCGCCACCAAACAAACTCAGAATCGCTTTTGAAGAGGGGTCATGAATACTAATGCCACGTTGGCTGCCGACCCATATTAGACCTGAACGATCACGGATAATCGACCACACTGAATTATCCGCCAAGCTACTCGGTCGATTCGTCTCGTGCACTAAGCGTTTGGTTTCTAGGGTTTTAGTATTGACCACCAAGATGCCGCGACCATAGGTACCCAGCCACACCTCATCGTCTGCGGTCTTTTGAATGAAATATACATTTTCGTTAATGGTTTCAGCGACTTTGCTATTCGGCTTTTGCACCAGCAAACGTTTAGGCTCGGGGTCATCAGGAGTAATGTAGAAGGCGCCGGAATCGAAGGTGCCGATCCAAACTTTACCGTCTGAGCTCGCGCATACGGCCACCACACGTTGCGCTTTTCCTGGCGCAATTGGCAGAGGAACTCGCTTTAATTGTTCCGTGCGTGCATCAATTTTAACTAACCCTTGGCTAGTACCTACCCAAATATTGCCTTGGCCATCGCGCGCCACGGTACGCACCAATTCCGAAGGCAAACCATCATCACTCGTATGAAATTGGCGGACCTTGCCTGTCTGCGGATCATAATGATTTAAGCCCGCTCGAGTTGCCAGCCACAGGTTTCCTTTGTCATCACTGGTAATCGAACTGATCGTGACATGACTCAGCCCACCTGGTCCAGTCGGTACCCGCACGAAGCGATCGAGCACCTTGTCGTACATGGCTAGGCCGCCGCCATTCGTGCCTACCCATAAACGACCTCGACTGTCATGGTGCAAAGACATGACATAGTTATCGGGCAAGCTATGCGGATCATTCGCCTGTGGCAAGTAATTACGGAAACGATAACCATCCCAGCGCGCTAAACCGCCCTGAGTGCCGACCCAAATGAAGCCATCGCTGTCTTGCGCTAGTGCTGTCGCACTGTATTGCGGTAAGCCCTGTTGCATCGAGAGATGACGAAACACGGTATCGGCGAGTTTGTCCCAAGCTTCTGGGTTTTGTCGCGCCGCTGTCGCGGCCACCGGAGTTGCAATCGATAAAGAAGTTGAGAGCCCGGTACATGCAAAGGCCATCCCTAAGAGGCTGGCCTTGATGGTCGTACGAGAAGTATTTGCAAAATTGGAAGACAGCTCGTGCTTAATTGCTCGCAGTCGTACGCCAACCAATGTCAGGTTCATGCCTTCGCTTCCTATGAGGTGGATTTATTCACGCCTTTGTTTCACCACCGTCACTGTACATTCTGCTTCTGCTACCACTTGCGAAGAGACACTGCCTAGGTAGCGCCGTAAGGTAGAGCTACCGCGAGAACCAATGATGATCTGATCAACGTTGTTATTATGCGCGTACTCGATGATCGCTGCCGCAGTATCGTGTGCTTCCAAGACATGAAAGGTGATTTTGTCGTTGCGCACCTGCAACGGCCGCGCCCAGTGTTTTAATTCTACTAACTGTTTGACATGCATATTCTGGCCATCCTGCACCATACCGTCATCTAAGCCGATACGGCTGGTCTTACGAATCGTGACACATGCCAAACGCGCGCCCGGTTCAGTCTGCAGCATGCGACGCGTGATCATACGGATCTCGTCAGTCAGTTCAGTATTGCTCTCGCTCAGATGCAAAGCCACCATAATGATAGGCGATTGCGACAGATGATCTGACATACTATGGCGCGCAAATGGCTCCACACCAGCCGCTTGAAAACGCCGCTTCAACACCGACATCAAGCCGTCTTGACCTTGTTTTTCAGAACGTCCTGTCAAAGGAATTTCTTGTGGGTTTTGCAGCATGAATGCCAGCTGCCCAGCGGTATCAAAACGTGCCTTAGGGTCCACTTCTAGGCAACGCAAAATCACTTCTTGTAACCAATTCGGGATTGCGGAATTGTGGGTGCGTGGTGGAATGGGGTCGCGATACAAACGTTTCTTCAAACCCGATACCGAGGTCGGATGACCAAACGGGCGCTCGCCCGTCGCCAAGTGATACAGCAAAACGCCCAAAGAAAATTGATCGCTACGAGGTTCATTGCGTATGCCAAGCACTTGTTCGGGCGCGATGTAGGGGCCAGTCCCCATCGGCAGGCGGAATTCTTCGCCCAATAAGTCAGGTAATTTATCGTGACGTGACAATCCGTAATCAATCAACACCGCATCACCCTCAGGGCGAAACATGATATTCGACGGCTTCAAATCAAGGTGGATCACACTTTGACGATGTAAATCTTGCAAAGCTGTTGCCACCCGAATACCAACATTGACGACCTCATCGATCGGCAAAGGAGAATCATCGAAGCGGCTACGCAAAGAAGTACCGCTAATATGCTCCATCACGATGAAAGGCTGAGTGTCAAAATCACCAGAGCCAAAATAACGCGGTACATGTTTGCCCTTCAGCTTGGGCATAATCATTTGTTCCACTTCGAAAGCGACGATCGCGGTTGGATCATCTATGCTGTACATCAGCGGGACTTTCATGATCAAGGCTGGATCTTGCCCTTCAGCTGCCCGATATCGACCTTGCGTATCAGTGATGCGCCACAGGGCGGCCATACCGCCGACGTGCAATTTTTCTTCAAGCCGAAAGCCATCGACCACCATCCCAACTTGTAAGCGGCGCGGCGTCTTGGTTTTGGTTCCTGAATCGACAGAAGCTTGAGCGGTTTCGGACTCCGCATCAAGCGGTACAGTGGGTGTTATTTGCGGATCCGACATTATCGCTAACCTCCATGAAGTAATCGCTGCGCCAAGCTTGGCGGTAAACCTGCTGCCAACACCTTTTGTGAGGCAGCTTCAGCGTCATAGGGTATGCGATAAAAAGTAAGTTCTTGTTGAAGCGAATCAAAGATTGCGTAACAAGCGGCAGGATTGCCGTCACGAGGTTGTCCAACGGACCCAGGCTGTACCAGCCAACGGCGCAATTTACTCAGCGGAACACTGACATCAGGCACTGGCGTAAACTCACCAACTTTGCCCGCTTGATTCATGTGATACAGGCTAGGCGTATGGACGTGTCCACAGAAAGTAATCGGTGCAGTTGTCGCATTCATACTACGTGCGGCTTCCATCACGCCATCAACATATTCCCATTTTTCAGGAGCCCACGCATTGGCGTGAACAAAAAGACATCCTTCGAGTTGAAAGCTCATAGGAAGATCGCGAATAAACTCGCGATGAAAGTCGCTCAAGTTATTGCGCGTCCACTCCACCACAAAGCGTGCGGTGGCATTCATTTCTTTACGGTCCTCTTGCAGCACACCAATGTCATGGTTACCCATCAGCACATGGGCACCATTGGCGACGTAGGAGATCACGGTATCCAAGACCCAGCCCGGATCAGCGCCATATCCGATCAAATCACCCAAAAAGGCATACTGTTCCGCACCATTTTCCTTGGCATGCGCCAAGCAAGCCTCAAGGGCTTCGCGGTTTGCATGCAGATCAGTGAGAACAGCCAGTCGCATAAATGAATGCCTTAAGACAAAAAACGGGTGTTTGATTGTAAGGGAAAGCCTAGCTCAACAGAAGAGCGCACAGCTCATTGGGTCTATTTTAAAGCTGATCATTGGCTTTCCGTAGCCAGTTCACTATTTTTCATGTTTAGTTTGTGGCGTATTCGCCGTTAACAACGAGATATGCAGCAAAAGGCACTATGAATCGCGCCGATTTTTTATTTGACATGTAAAACTCTCAGTTAGAATGCGTTTAATCTTATCTCTACTATCCCCATGCAACAGTGGCTTTTCGGTTTAGCGGTATTAATGTGTGCGGCAACTCCGGCATGGGCGGCGGCACCACTACGCGCGTGCGGCGGTGATAGCAATTGGCCACCAATGTCGTTCGTCAACCCGAAAAACAATAGCATTCAAGGATTATCGGTTGAGGTGCTGAAAGCCATCTTCACGCCACAACCAGAGATCAAATTACGGCCATGGGCACGCTGTCTTGCGGAGGTCGAGACCATGCAGGGAAGCGACATCGTGATGTCGAGTTTTCGTACCGCAGAGCGCGAACAAAAGTTCTATTTTTCCCGCGCGTATTTTAGTTTAACCCCGTCCTACTTCTTTGCCCGCCAACGCTTTAAGAGCCCACCGCTGGCCAACTTAAAAGACTTAAACCACTATAAAGTCTGCGCATTACATGGCGCAGCTGTTTCATATACGGGATTAGCGCCTTCCAAAATCGAGAGCGGTGCGACCAACTACCTCAGCTTGATTCGAAAAATTGATCGCGGCCATTGCGACATCGTGGTGGATATGGAAGAGGTTTTCTATGGTTTTGCGCACATTGGTTTAGTTCCTTTTTCCAATCAGGAATACCAAATCCTCGCACTTCCAGAAACCGAAAAGTTTCCTCTGCACTTCGCGGTGAGCCGGGCTCACCCTCAAGCTAAAGACATCATCGAACAAATCGACAAGGGCATCGCGCTGCTGCAGAAAAATGGCAAGCTTAAACGACTACATGAGCACTTTCAGACTCAGCGCTAGGGTCTTGATATATTGCCTCTGTAATGGCCTTCTGATTCGTATTTTTTCTGCCAAAAAACCAGAGATTTTCTAAAAAGAAACACCGTTTTTTGTCATTTTGGCTTATACTAAAAGAATTAACAGGAAGAAACATTTCCTCAGCGTAGTGATCACCTCTCCTCAATTGCCAGCGCTATGACGGAAGCACAAACGCATTACATTGAACCATCGCAATTGCGAATTGGGATGCACATCTATCTCGATATGGGGTGGATGGATCATCCCTTTCCGGTCAGCAGTTTTGAGATACGCAACGAAGAACAGCTACAGAAATTACGCTCGCTGGGTTTAGACAAGATTCGTTATTCTCCAGAAAAAAGCCAAGCGGAACAAAAAACGATCGCCGCGCCCAAACCCGTGGTCGTTGAGATTACCGAAAGCCCCGAAGCAAAAGCCGCCAAACAAAGAAAAGCATTATTGGCCAGCCAGCAAGCCAGCTTAGGAATCTGCGAACGTCAGTTTGGACAAGCAACACAAGACTTCAAACACTTAAGTGAAGTCGTTCATGCACAACCTAAAGTCGCTCAGGAAACTGCGGTCAAATTGGTACAGGGTATGCTCGACGGCATTTTGCAAGAAGAAGAAACTGCAATTCGCTTATTGTCCGAAAAAGCAGGGGAAAAAACTGCACTGCACTCGGTCAATGTGACCTTAATCTCGCTCCTGCTCGGCAAAGCTTTAGACTTGCCGAAAGAAGATATGCTAGAGCTGGGGATAGGCGCACTCTTGCATGACGTCGGCAAAATGGAATTGCCAGACCGCTTGCGCTGGCTCGATGATCTGAGCAATATGGCTGAGCGTCAACTCTATCAAAGCCACGTTGCACATGGTGTCAATATGGCGCGCAAGATGCAATTATCGCCGAGCGCGACGTTGCTGATAGCGCAGCACCATGAGTTCGCCGATGGCAGTGGTTACCCTAGCCAAATATCGGGCGAAAAAATGACTTCGCTCAGCCGCATCATTTCATTAGTCAATCGCTTCGACAATCTATGTAACCCTAGCAATGTCGCTGTAGCTGTGACGCCGCATGAAGCACTTTCGCAACTGTTTACCAAGAACAAAACGCAATCGGATACCCATACCCTCACGGCCTTTATCAAAATGATGGGAATTTATCCCCCAGGCTCAGTGGTACAACTGAGCGATGAACGCTATGCGATGGTCGTCTCGGTTAACTCTGCGCGCCCGATCAAACCGCGCGTGATTATTCATGATCCGCAAATACCCATCGACGAGGCTTTAGTGATCAATCTCGAACATGAGAATGAGATTGGTATACGGCGTAGCCTGAAACCGATTCAGCTGCCCAAAGCTGTCTACGACTACCTCTCACCAAGAAAACGCCTGTGCTATTTCTTTGAACGCGCGAGCGACATCAATGGTATCGACACGAATCCACAGTTAGCGGCGGTGAGATAAATGACACAACCTTGGGAAGCGCTCATCGAAGGTATGCTAGAGGCAGTGCTCCTAGTAGAACCGGTGCAACTGAGCGTTATCGCTGCAAACCGTGCGGCGCATAAGCTTTTGGGTGTTCCATCGCACTCTTTGCCCGGCCGTTCAGTCATTGATCTGGCGGCGGCGCCTGAAGATATGTTTTTTTGGGAAGATGTGGCAGCCGGACTCTCGAACAATATTTACTCTGAAACCTTATTACGACGCGCAGACGGACAAGCAATTCATGTCATGCGCAGAGTGACCTTGGCGCGACTCGATGCCGCAACGTCGATGTATGTGGTCGCGATTCGTGATCATACCGACCAACGTCAAGTCGAAACCGAGTTAGAAAAGCTAATCTCCGAATTACGTGCCACCCTAGAATCGACGGCGGACGGTATTCTGGTAACCGACCTAGATGGTGGAATACGGTCTTACAATCATTTATTCGCGAAACTCTGGGGTCTACCGGAAGAGATGCTGACCAGCCGCAACGACGCAGCAGTCTACGCGTGGATGGACAACTGCATGGTCGATGCCAGCCATTACAACGAGCGGCTCGCTATCATTCGTCGCTCACCGCTGATGGAAGCGAGCGATGTGTTGGTCCTGCATTCAGGCAAAGTACTCGAACGTGTCACCTTGCCACAATATGCGCGAGGTCGACCGATAGGACGCGTCTATTCCTTCCGAGATATCTCACAAAAATTACTCGATCAAGCACGCCTTCAATTGGCGTCCAAGGTATTTGAAGCCAGTAATGACGCTATCTTTATTACCGACGAAGAGCAGCGCATTATCACCACCAATCCTAGTTTTGAGCGTCTTACTCAATTCTCAGAAGTAGATATGTTGGGCCTCAGTATCAGCGACTTCTTCCTCGACCATAGCAATGCTGATCTCCTCAAACGTATGCTCGATGAGCTCAGTGTTGACGGTTTCTGGGAAGGCGAACTATGGAATCGCCGCAAAGATGGACATGCCTATTTATGTATGATTTCCTTGGTTCGCGTACAGAATGAGGAAGGCAAAACCATCCACACCATAGGCTTCTTCAAGGATAGAACTGAAAACTATCAGGCCAAACAAAAAATAGAAGAATTAGCCTTCACCGACGCCTTAACCGGGCTCCCCAATCGGATGTTGTTGGAAGAACGCATTTCGCAATCCATCACGCATGCTAGTCGCGATCACGGGCAATTCGCCTTGCTCTTTCTCGACCTTGATAATTTCAAGCAAATTAACGACTCGCTCGGACATCCCTTCGGTGACAGGGTCTTAGTTGAGGTCACTGAGCGCCTTAAAAAATGTTTGCGACAAGTCGACACAGCAGCACGTTTAGGTGGCGATGAATTTGTTCTGCTCTTGCATCAAGCCGACGCCAGCGGCGCCGAAATCTGCGCTCGACGAGTTCTAGCCGATCTCAGTGCACCGTTTAGCCTCGATGGCATTCAATTTACCGTGACCTGTAGTATCGGGATTGCGCTGTACCCCGAAGACGGTACAGTGATGGATGATTTGATCAAGAATGCCGATAGCGCAATGTACTACGTGAAAGAGCGTGGCCGATCGGATTTCCGCTTCTATCAACGCAAGATGAACATCGGTTTGTTATCGCGGATGAAAATCGATCACGCGATGCGACTGGCCCTAGAGCATCAAGAATTTCGTCTACATTATCAGCCCTTGTTTGACTTGGATAAGCAACACGTATTTGGCGCTGAGGCTTTGATCCGTTGGACCGACAAAGAGCTTGGGGAGATAAGCCCAGCGAAATTTATTCCAATTGCAGAACAGACTGGGCTAATCATTGCAATCGGTAACTGGGTCATGCAAACCGCCATCGCCCAAGCCGCTGCTTGGAATAAAAACGGTCGACATGTCCTCATTTCTATCAATGTTTCAGCACTCCAATTTCAACAAGCGAACTTTGTAGAGTATCTGTCCAATGCTCTGTGCGATGCGCATCTTGATCCCAGTTGCATCGAGCTGGAATTAACCGAATCGATCTTAATTCGCGATGCCCAAGAAACACTCAAAAAACTCGATGCCATTGCCAAGCTCGGGGTAAAAATGGCGATTGATGACTTCGGCACGGGTTATTCGAGCTTGAGCTATTTGAAGCGTTTTCCGATCAATAAACTCAAGATCGACCGTTCATTTGTGATGAACCTGCCCCACGATGAAAGTGATATCGCAATTGTGACGGCAATCATCAGTCTAGCGCACGCACTCAAATTACAAGTGATTGCCGAAGGTGTAGAAACTCAAGAACAAAAAGGTCTGTTAAAGCAACTTCACTGCAATCAGATACAAGGTTATTTGATTGCCAAAGCCTTGGACCCCCACGAGTTTGAAGCTAACTTCCTCAACAATGATCTGAAGCAACAACATTCTGCTTCCGCATAGCTTCCTTGCCAATTTGCATCATGACGTTCATCCCAAGCAGTACACCGCTAGTCACTTGAGCGCCAATATATCGCTGCATTGCAGCACAAATCAGCAAAATACCGCTAAACTTCCGAGTCGTTTTTCATTTTTTTCAATTTATTCTAAGGATGTTTCCCCATGAAAAAAAGTTCGATCGCTATTGCAGTTGTTGCCGCACTTGCCGTGGGCTATCCTGCGTCTGCTTGGTATACTGGCCAACGTTTGGAGGCCAAGCTTAACAAGACAGAAAAGACCGATCCTTTATTGTCGAACTTCAAAGTAGTGCAGCAATCCTATAAGCGCGGTATTTTTTCATCGACACAAGAACAGACTTACGAGTTGAATTTAGCCAGTGCTTTGCCTGGTGTTCCACTCCCAGGTATGGCAGGTTCCTTTCAAGAGGGCACTGAAGCGCAAGTAGAAACGCCAAACATGACTCCGGAACAAATGGAGGACCTCAATAAGCTCAGCAAGCCTATTCAAATTCGCGTAATCAACCACATCAAACATGGCCCTGTACCTGGTATTTTCGGGATTGCAGCAGGCAAGGTCGAGACAGAATTGGTGTTGGATCCCGCTGTCGTCGCGGAAATTAAAAAAGTATTCGGCGACAAAAAGTTTCTCGAAATCACCACTATTTTGAACTATAGCGGCGGCGGCACCTTAAAGCTGAACAGTCCCGCTTTCACCACCACCGCACCTGGTATTACGCCGACCAAACTTGATTGGAAGGGTGTCAAAATGGAAGTCGGCTTCGACGAAGGCTACAACAAAGTAAGCCTTGACCTGACAGCACCAGGACTCGATGCCGCCGATGCGAATGGTGCAGCAAATTTCAAAATGGGTGAAATCAAGATGAAGGGTGATGCACAACGCGTTATCCCGGGTGGCATGATTTTCGTTGGCAAGACCAAAGCGAACATTGCCAGCATTGATTTCTCAAGCCAAGCTGGCGATGGCTTCAATGTGAAAGATGTCAGCATCGAATCCGATAGCGCGCATAAGAACGACTTGTTAGAAATGGGAATCAAGTTTGGCGTTGCGAATATCAAAGTCAAGGACGTTGAATTGAACAACTTCCATTACGACTATTCTGTCAAGAATATCCACGCACCGACCTTAAACAAGTTGGCTGTGGAATTCTCTGCGGCATCGAAATCGGCAAATCCAAGTGCACAAATCGCTGCTTTCGAAGGTATCTGGAAAAAATATGCGATGGAGTTCTTGAAGCACGACCCAAGTATCGCACTCGATCGCTTGAGCATTAGCGGCAAAGGCGGCGAGTTCAAAACTTCCGCAAAAGTGAAATTACCCGGCGTTACTGAAGCAGACTTCAGCAACGTGAACGTCTTGATGAACAAAGTCGAAGCCGACATGGATGTCAGCCTAGCTGATCCTTTGATCGAAGAGGTGATTAACTTGACCCAGAAAGATCCAAATGCACGCAGCATGATGTTAAGCGGCGCAAAAGCATCGATCGGCGCAATGGAAGGTCAGGGTTATATTCTGCGTAAGGATAAGACCTTAAGCTCACAGCTCGTGTGGAAGAACGGCAAATTGACGATCAACGGTAAGCCTTACCCAGCAATGCCAGCCGCGGCAGCAATGCCTGCCGATGAAGTTCCGCCACCAGTACCTGAGTAAATCGATCATTCAAAAAACCGCTGTTCAGTGAGCAGCGGCTTATTCAAGCGATCAATAAAAAAGCGGCCTAGGCCGCTTTTTTATTGCTTGGGTTTACCGACTCAAGGTCAGGCAAACCCAATCTGCTACCAAATTACTTCACACCATGCATCAATTTTTGCATCAATGGTGCAATCAAGAACAACACCACACCTGCACCAATCAATGAATAGAAGCCGAAAGTGTAGCCGCTCAAAGCCGACGCAACTGACATACCGGACTCACCACTGACATGGCTCGCGAAGATACCAGATAAGTTATTACCGATACCTGTCGACAAGAACCAGCCGCCCATGCCCAAGCCAACCAAGCGTGTTGGTGCCAATTTTGTCACCATCGACAAACCGATTGGAGACAAGCACAACTCACCGATAGATTGAATGACGTAAACCATGAACAAAGTCCAGAATGGGATTTTGTTATTTGCATCGACCAAGCTAGACAAAGCGAACATCAACAAACCGAATGCCAGACCATTGCCGATCAGACCCAAACCAAACTTACGTGGGATCGATGGATTCAAATTACGACGACCCAACACCACCCAAATATAAGCAACGACAGGAGCAAAACCAATAATCGCCAAAGAGTTCACACTTTGGAACCAAGCCGTTGGGAATACGAAACCACCGAGATCACGATTAACGATTTGATCTGCTAAGAATGTGAAGGAGCTACCTGCTTGTTCGAAGAACATCCAGAACAAAATATTGAAGGCGAAGATTAACAGCATGGCGATGACTTTATCGCGTGCGACGTTACCGTTACGGATACCTTCGACCAACAACATCACCATCAAACCAGCAAACAAGATGGTCAAGAAGATTTGCAATTTTGCCGCACCCATAGACAACAGGAAGTAGGCAACCGGTATCACGCACAAAGCACCAATCGCGACATACACCACACGTGCCATACTTTCTGTGCCTTCAGCTGGAGCGCCAATACCCTTCAAGGTACGACGACCAATCGCGAACCACACCAAGCTCAACAACATACCAATACCAGCGGAGATAAACACGATTTTGTATGCTGGTGTATCGCCCGTGTTGAATACTTTTTGCGCCAATAACTGAGTAAAGATTGGAGCCAAGAAGCCGCCAACATTAATACCCATGTAGAAAATCGTAAAACCAGAGTCACGACGTGTATCAGCAATGCTGTACAACTTACCAACCATGGTAGAAATATTTGGTTTAAACAAACCGTTACCAATAATAATCGTGGCAAGACCAGCGTTGAAGATATCTTGATTTGGAATCGAGATCATAAACAGGCCAGCCGACATGAAGACCGCACCGACCAAGATTGAACGTTGATACCCAATGACACGGTCAGCTACATAGCCACCGAACAATGCAGCAGCATAAACCAATGCCAAATAAGAACCATAAGTTAAGTTCGCTGCCGCTTGGCCCGTGCCATCGCCCTTGTAAAATTGGTCAACGATGTACAACACCAACGCCCAACGAATGCCGTAGAACGCGAAACGCTCCCAGAACTCGGACATAAACAGCATCCATAATGGGGCAGGATGTCCCAAAATTTGCTTAAATTCTGGAATTGGGGCCTCTTGGCCCGGTGTGATTGCAGCACCACTCATGCAATTTCTCCTCTTGTTAATATTTTGATTTCGGTAATACCGGTTTAAGCCGCTGAAAATCTAATTTCCTTGTAGTGCGAAAAGTTAGCTTTCCGTACAGGGAATTTCAATGACGGTGCATTCTAAACCAGAAAAGCGAGGGATGAGACCAATTTATGCGGAGAAAACCGTTAGATCGATTGCGCGTTGCGGAAAAAACCTAAGTGAATATTGCTTGTAGCCGATAATAGACCAGACCACAGCATAGATTGACTGCGATCTGGTATCTAGTAGAGGTGAGGCTGAGACGGCATGAGTGTTCAATTCATCGAAGGAACCCAATTACTCAAGGTTTCAACGACACTCCCTTGCGCTTTCTTGAAAGGAATCAAAAACTTAAGGTCTGTATGCCTCTGCGCCCCCAATCTCACCCCGGTCGGCGAGTCCGCAAAGCTAACCGTTGTTTCCGCATCGAAAGCAAAAGGCACATAGGCAGACAACCGGTATTGATAAATTTGACCATTCTGAGGGTCTGCCCAAATCCTCATTTTAACTTTCTGAATACTGCCGTCAGCAATTTCAAACAAAGTCGATGACATCCCATTGAAGTCAACGTTATCTTTTCGAGTTAAACCTGAGGATTTCGACAGAATCGCCTTACGCAAGGTGGCGAACATCTCATCAAGGTCAATTGGCTTGTTCGGCTTTTGTTCTGCAGACGGCGACTCAACGCTTAGCACAGAATAAACGGGTACTCCTTTCTTCCAATCGCTCAGCTTGAGTTTAAACAAGCCTTGTTTAACGCCATCACTTTATCCCATAGCGGGTCGGCACTCTGAGCGAAACAGTTCAAGCTCAAAAGACAAGTCAACAGTAACAAGCTCAAGGCAATTAACCTTTTCATTTTTTCTCTCCTATTTAAGTATATGCGTTAGGGTAAGAGGACATAGCTCCGCCCTAGCAAGCATTTGCCAAAACAATTTCTGAGGGGTTACCTGGTCCTGATCACGCGGATAAGGACCAATTAGGGACTAAATTTGGAACTACATAGGCTTGAAGCGCCAAGCGTAAGCTTGACTGACCTTTAGGGTTTCATTGATGCCGCGCAACTCGACGGTCACTTTACCAAGCTCATCGCGATGCGCCTTGGCGATCGCATCGGCGCGAACGACTGTGCCGCGATGAATTTGCCAGAACAGTTCCGGGTCTAAGCCATCGATAATTTCCTTTAATGGCTTGCGCACATGGGCTTCATCTTCTGCCGTCACGACACGGGTATATTTTTCATCGGAGGTGAAAAACAGGACTTTTTCAATTGGAAACATCTTAATCGTGTCGCCAACGCTGGCACTAATCCAACGAATACGCTCGGCTGCGGGAGCCCGCAAGCGCTTGTCGAGCTCTTGCATCAGTTGACTCAAGTCTGTTGGCGCTGCCTTGGTATTCATACGTTCTTTTAAACGTGCGATGGCATCGTTGAGACGATCCTGCACAATTGGCTTGAGCAGATAATCGATAGCACCGGCAGCAAAAGCTTCTAATGCGTGATTGTCATAGGCCGTGGTAAACACGACCTGACAACGACCTTTCGCGGCATTCGCGACATCGAGGCCAGTCATTCCAGGCATGCGGATATCAAGAAAGGCGATATCGGGTTGATGTTGGTGGATCGCCTCTAGCGCGTCGGCGCCATGTTCGGCTTCCGCCACAATCTGCAATTCTGGCCAAGTTTCAGCCAACATACGGCGCAAGTCTTTACGCGGCAAATCTTCGTCATCGGCAATAATCGCTGTCAACATAGTGATTTTTTCTCGTTGAAATAATTGATTTTATCTTAGGTCATTAAGGGTAAAACGATGATCGCAGCAACACCACCTTCGGGTCTGGCTTTCAAAGTTAGACTAGCGCGAGCACCATACATTGATTCTAAACGTTCTCGAATATTCGCTAAACCTATACCGGTGCCAGACGTCGTGCCACCAAAACCAACACCGTCATCTGCCACGCACACTTCTAATTTCTCTTCATCTTCGGCATCGAAATAACGCGCAGTGATCGTTATCTTCGCGGGACCAATTTTCGGTTCTATGCCGTGCTTGATCGCGTTTTCCACCAAGGAAATCAACATCAGTGGCGGGAACACTGCGTCTTTTACTTCGGATTCGATACTAAAACTTAAACGTGGAATCCGTGCTTGCATCAAACTCAAATACGCGCGAGCAGTTTCCAATTGTTTGGCTAGGTGCCCTTGTTCGGTACCGCCGTCTCCGCGCATTTGCGGGATAGTGGAGCGTAGGTAATCGACCAAATGATCCACGATTGCTGTAGCACGCAGTGGCTCAGTCAAGATTGCGGATCGTACCCCGGCTAGCGTATTGAATAAGAAGTGTGGCTCGACTTGCGCCACCAATACCGACAGTTTCAACTCCGCTTCGCGACGAGCGTTTTGCGCACGTTCTAATTCCTGCTTGCGGAGAGCCTCGGCGAGGCGTTTGCGCTGTCTAAAATAAACCAAGAGATCGAAAAAACTGCCCCAATAGAAGCCAGCGATAGTCATAGGGAACCAAGCAAGAGCCGTAATCACCATATTGAATACTGGCCCGCGTGCTTTGTCGCGCTCGGCTCTTGCTGCTTTCAGAATTTTTTCGTTCTCTTCAAGAATGCGCTTACGTTCCTGTTCTTTCAACATTGCCGCTTCACTCATGGGACTCGCGACAACTTTACTTTGTTGAGAAACCTGAGGTTTTTTTTCCTTACCAAGAAACTCGGTAGCGATTCCATGAAGACCGACACCAATCGCCATACTTAACAATAAGCCAGCAAGCAAAGCAGACGTAATTAAGACCCCTTCCTTGCGTTCACCGTAGTTTTGCTGACGCACCCACACCGCCATGCCTTGACCTATCGTGAACAAACCCGTTCCAAAAACAAAAAAAGGGATAGTCCAGCGAAAAAAATCGACGATGTTATCTTGGGTCAGGAAAGTGATGGTGGCAATCATCAACAACAAGACAGCTAATGTTCCACCAAAAGCAATGGTGCGATGGCGGTACCATGTCTTCGAAAAGACGGGGAAATTGCGATAACGATTAAGCCAGGTATCGCTTTGTATAGAAACTTCCGACGGCAAAGCCTGTTCAGAAATCGTGGATTCGATTGGGTGAGTATTGGAACTCATGACAACTCCTTCATAACATGACGACACTGTACCAAGAACCATGTCAATGAAGGAAGCATGCGACCAAATTCAGCGATTGCTGACGAAATAGGGAAAACCGAGGATAAAAATGCTGACGCTTATTCCGAAGGACTTGGATTAGCGTCTGGTACTGGGTCTGCGCCATTCGTGGGGCTCGCGACGCCGTCGGCTTCGGCTGGTTCGACTGTCTTTTGCTTAGCGCGACTTTGCGTAGCAATACGAAGAATCGTATTTCGAATCGACATGAGTACAGCCACTGCATTAAAAGGTTTAACGATAAAACCAACGACACCACGACTTTGCGCTGCCTGTATGGTTTCGGCATCGATCTTCGCTGACACTAAGAAAATCAAGGCTTTCGGTAGCTGTGTACGTAAACTGTCAAGCAAGGCCAAACCCGCTTGGTCCGGCTCACCGATATCGACGCACACAATCTGCGGTTGCAACTTAACCATACGCGCAATATTGGTTGCACTATTATTGCCATCTCCGACCACCTCGTGACCACCATTGGTCAAGACCGTCGCCAATAAGTTTCGGGCAACTGCTTGATTATCCAGAATATAGGCTCTGAGCATGAGAAATATCGGTAATTAGGTCGAGGCAGCACACCGCTGTCTGACCATCATAAAGTAAAAATATTGTCTTGTGCCAACATATTGAACGAATTCGATCTCCGCTCAAACTATCGTGATCGCTTCTACAACACTTTAATGCGTATTCGTAAGACTCGTTTTATTTACCATTGTGAGGCTTAGCATTCTTGACGTATCGGCTCATCCATTGATCTTGTTCCCACAACATATGCAAGATGGATTCACGGGCGCGGTAAATGTGACTCTCATTCGGAAGCATCACCAAGCGGGTAGGGGTACCTAAACCTGCTAAAGCTTGATACATGCGCTCACTTTGTAAGGGGAAGGTACCAGGATTATTATCATCCTCGCCATGAATTAGTAATAAAGGGCTATCGATATCATCAGCAAAATGAAATGGCGACATATCGAGGTAAGTTTCTTTCGCACGCCAATAGGTGCGGTCTTCTGATTGGAAACCAAAGGGTGTCAATGTGCGATTATAAGCACCTGAGCGCGCTATCCCTGCGCGGAAGAGACTGGTGTGCGCCAACAAATTTGCGGCCATGAAGGCACCATAACTATGCCCACCGATAGCGATGCGCGAACGATCTGCCACGCCAAGCTTAACGACTTCATCAACTGCAGCCTCGGCATCCATCTTCAGTTGTTCAATAAAGGTATCGTTGGGTTCGCGCCGTCCTTCACCGATAATGGGCATGGTTGGTCCATCTAACACCGTATAACCACGGGCCAACATCACCATCGGTCCCTGAACATTAATACGGTTAAAGCGATAGGGGGAACCACTCACTTGGCTCGCAGCTTCTGCTGATTTGAATTCGCGAGGATATGCCCACATTAACATCGGACGTGGTCCATCGCGTTTAGGATCGTAACCGGGAGGTAAATATAATGTCGCGCTCAGTTCAACGCCATCGTCACGTTGATAGCGAAGAGTGCGCTTTTGGACACCACGCATTTGCGGAGTTGGATGCGGAAAGGCGGTCAGCGCAGTCGCCTGAACCGAGGCCGGCGCGGTCAAATTGCGAATAAAAAGATTAGGGCGCTCTTCCAAGGATTCACGGCTGGTGATGATCTGGGTGCCGTTATCATCAAGTATGCCTAAGACTTCTTCATAATATGGGGCTTTAGAACGCCACAAACGCGTGCTCTTTTCGGTTGCCAAATGAAAACGATCGAGGAAGGGTCGATCGCCCTCAGGGCTAGCACCCGTTCCTGTCAAAAACATGAACTGCCCATCTGGCGTGGTACGTATTACAGAACGCCCAAACTGGTTGAGGCTCATCACTGGCACACCGGGGTTCGCATATTGATCTTCTGTTTTGCGCGAAAAGAGCAGCTCGGGTTTAATTAGCGGTGTCCCGGGATGAATACGCCAAGTCCGTGTGTCACGCGTCTTGGCCCAGGTCTCGGTTACCAAGGCTAAGTTGTCGTTACCCCACTGTACCGAACTAAAGCGCCAAGGTAATTCAATTAATTTCTGTGGCGCTGCATTAAATGGTGCGGCCTGCTGCATCATTACATCATGTACCTTGGAGTGGACTTCTGGATCGCCGCCCTCTTGGGCTTCTAACCAATACAAAGTAGCCGCTTCATCATTACGCCAAGCGAAACCACGTGGCCCTGCTTGCACTGCATCGATACCATTCGGGATACGTTCACGTAAAGCTTGTTCTGCGATCGTCTTAACTTTCTTACCTTGTATTGTCCACACTTCAATCGTCTGTGCAAAACGCTCCATCGGTACTTGATAGGAATATGGGCGACGCAACTGCGTGGTCAACACCAGCTTGCCATCGGGCGAGGCGAGGGCTCGGCTTAACACCATATTCGGTCCAAACCTACGCACATTGCCATTCACATTGACGACAGCCAACTGGGTTTGCAATTGCCAATCGAGCATGTCGGCATCACGCGAAGTTTTCAACAAATCTTGGAAGGTTCGGTTTTGACTTAGCTTGCCACCACGTGACTCTTGGGTCGCAGGGCCGTCAGGCACACTTAAATTAAATGGTTTTGCCTTTTGTGCGCGTGGCAATAAGCGCACCAGCAATTCTTCCGAGCCATTAAGCCAAGAAAAACCAGCGCCGGTGGTGGCATTGAGTCGTTCATAGATCAAACGCCGCGCTTGCGCTTCTTCCACATCGAGTAGCCATAGCTCGACACCCGATTTGCCCCATACAGAAAAAGCAACCCAATCTTCATCCTCTGACCAAACCGTATCTGCGATTTTGACCTTAGGGGGTAGACCTTGCACCTTGCGCATTTTGCCAGTGCTTAAGTCCAATAAACTGAGGCCGTCGCTAAAATTCACCCGACTAGCAGCCCGCATCTTAGGATTAATTCGCAAACCAGCTAACCTTAACTCGGGCTGAGACACCTCTGTGATACTCGGCAAATTGGGCAAACTGATCAACAATGCGGTCTTATTTTGGGGCCCCAACTTGAACTCCGGACCACGAGGGGCATCGACCAAAGCTTGTAGCTCTGCTGGTGGAAGCTGATATTTACCGTCGATCGCGTACGCGGAACTCGTACATAAGGAAACAACAGCTAGCGCTGCTGCGAACATAAGTTTGAAAGCCACTGATGTTTGCCAATTAACTGAAGGTTGACGCATTGTATGTTCACTCGCCGGAACAGTAGCTCTGATCAGCCTAAGGCTATCGAAAAGCTCTGCTCATATGAGATAGGAAAACCGCGATTGTACGCCAAGCCACAGGCAACGGCACACGATCGAAGACAAACACTTTTTGCTTATCAAAACAACATTACCTCTGTCCGATATAGGGATTTTGTCGCATCTGCGACAATTGCGAAGCTTTACGTAGGCTTATATCAGTTAGACTTACATTAATTTCGCCCATGCTACCAGCGCCCACACCACTATGTCTGAACTAAATCACGAGCAAATCGCCCAACGTCTGCAGCATTTGACTGAGCGCAGTGTGGAATTGAATGGCATTAAAGACATCAATGCCCTGTTAGAACGCATCTTGCAAACAGCAAAGAGCCTGACAGGCGCTGACGGTGGCACCTTGTACCGCCTCAGCGAGGATAAAAAACACCTCAGATTTGATATGGCGATCAACGATACGCTCCAAATGCATTTTGGCGGATCGCATCCACAAGCAAATAACATGCATTCGATTCCTTTGTTCGATGAACAGGGTAATCAGAATTTGAACGCTGTAGTGGCCTTTGCGGCGAACCTAAAACAATCGGTGAATATCGAACACGTCTATCAAACGCCATTATTTAATTTCTCTGGCATGCGTAAGTTCGACGAAGAGAATAATTACCATTGCCAATCGCTGTTAACAGTCCCTATGCTCGATCATGAGTCCGAGCTCATAGGCGTACTACAACTAGTCAATAAGATTTCGCCGCAAGACAAACAAATTCAGCCTTTCTCACCGACTGATCAAGGTTTTATCGAGGCCTTAGCTTCCCAGGCTGCAATTGCGTTGAGCACGCAAGAACTGATCTTTCAACTCGAAGATTTGTTTGAATCCTTAGTCAATTTGATCAATATTGGCATCGACGAGAAATCACCCAATACCGGACGCCATTGCCAACACGTGCCTGAGCTGACCATGATGCTCGCCGAGGCCGCACACCGTCATCAAGAAGGTGAATTGAAGTCTTTCAAAATGACAGACCGTGATCGCCGTGAACTATGGCTCGCTGGTTTGCTGCACGACTGCGGGAAAATTACGACACCAGTACATGTCATCGAAAAATCGACCAAGCTCGAAACCATTTTTGACCGTATTCATTTAATCGATGCGCGCTTTGAAATTCTCAGACGTGACCTTGAGATCGCCTATTTAAAAGAAGCTGACCATAGCGCTGAACGTAAAGCAAAATACGAACAAGACTTAGCATTGCTCGAGAACGAACGTGCATTCTTGCGGCATTCTAACGTCGGTGGTGAACGCATGAGCGATGACGACCAAGAACGCGTGCGCCGCATTGCGCAACGCACTTGGATCGATAGTCGAGGCAGTTCGCATCACCTGCTCAATGCCGAAGAAACTGAAAATCTGACGATCAAAGCCGGCACGCTCACGGGCGAAGAGCGCAAGATCATCAATAACCATATTGCGGTCACGATTCGCATGCTGGAAGCATTGCCATGGCCTAAACATCTACGTAACGTGCCTGAATATGCAGGTGGTCACCATGAACGTATGGATGGCAAAGGCTATCCACGCGGTTTAACTAAAGAACAAATGTCGGTACAAGCGCGCATCATGGCTATCGCCGACATTTTTGAAGCATTGTCCGCCAAAGATAGGCCATACAAAACGGGCAAATCGCTGACAGAGTCTTTGAATATTCTTGGCAATTTCAGTTTGAACGGCCATATTGATCCCGAACTTTTCCATGTGTTCGTGAAAGAAAAAGTGTATTTGGAATACGCGAAGAAATTCATGGATGAGTCACAGATTGATGAGGTGGATGAAAGTAAAATTCCAGGTTATGTGCAGCCATCAGCAGCTTCCTAGTTATTAGCTTCCGCGATGAGATCATCACTGCGTTTTATTCACGTCTTTACTTTACTGATCGCCCTCATCGCCGGCTTTGAAATACTATGGCCGCGCCACTTGCTTAATTTAGATGGAAAGTTCTCTGACTGGTTAGTCAAACTGCATGCGGAAAAGCTACAGGCCGACAAAGACATCGTCATTCTTAATATTGATGATCGTAGTTTGACCCAAATGGAAGAAAAAGTGGGGCGTTGGCCTTGGCCACGTTCGGTATATGGCGAAGTAGTTGAAGCTATCTTACGTCAACAACCAAAAGCGATCGTATTCGACTTAACGTTTAATGAGCGCGATAAAGATCGTGCAGATCTAGACCAGATCTTTAACGATGCCATCCGCGACAAACAGAATATTTTTTTCCCCTATGTACTACGCGAACTCAATCAAGCTGCTCATATTGGAAAATTACAGCAGCTTCAATCTCGTCTGGGCCTGATCAAAACGCAGAATGCCGATGAACTTGCCGATGGGGCCTTCCTATTACCGCTGGCGATTGAACCAGAGCAATGGCGAGTGGGAACCGTAAACTTTCTCGAGGATGCAGATGGTGTAGGGCGACGCTATGCGCTTTACACCGATATCAACGGCTGGCTCATACCTTCACTACCAGCCCGTGTCGCTCGCGACTTAGGTTATCAAGTACCGCAACAAGCTGAAATGATTTTGAATTGGCGTGGGGCACGAAACCCCTACCAACAAATATCGTTTTCTGATTTGTATGAAGATCTCGATCGCGAAAAGACGATTAGACCAGCGCTCGAATTCAAGGACAAAATCGTTCTGATTGGAGCTGATGCTTCTTCTTTGCACGATTTACGCGTGACCCCTATCGACAGTCAATATTGGGGCTCCAATATGCTGGCGATGGCAATTGATAATTTGAAGAATCAGCAGTTCCTGCATGCTAGCCCAGCTTGGCCCACTTTGTTGATCACACTGCTCGCCATTGCCATCATCTATGCCTGCTTCTTAAAACGTGTGAATGCACTTTACCCCGCGTTTGTGCTTGCTATCGCAACCCCCTTAAGCATCGTACTCAGTTATTTTGCGCTTACCCGAGGGGTCTTAGTGCATGTGTTGATTCCCATCATTTTTATTTGGGCATATTACTTTTCCCTAGCGCTTCGAGAGTACTGGATTGTGCATAGATCCTATCAAGCTACCATTAAAGAATTCGGTCGCTACGTCAATCCCCACGTCGTTAAAGAATGGGTCGCTCGCGAAGGCACGGCACACGTTGGTGAAAAAGCAGAAAGCCGCGAAATCACCGTGCTATTTTCGGATATCCGTGGCTTTACATCACTTTCTGAAAGTCGCACGCCAGAACAAATTGTTGATCTACTTAATCGCTATTTCACTCTGCAAGTGGAAGTGATTTTTCGCTACAACGGCACCATTGATAAGTTCATCGGTGACTGCATTATGGCTTTCTGGGGTGCGCCGCTCGATAATCCACAACACGCACTCGATGCTGTGAAAGCGGCGGTGGAAATGTCGGAGGTCTTAGAAAAATTTAAGCAAGAACTCGGCGATCTTTCTGCGGACTTCGATGTTGGCATTGGTCTACATTCTGGCCCAGCGGTGGTCGGGTCGATCGGTTCGTCTGAGCGAAAAGAATTCACCGCCATCGGTGATACTGTCAACCTAGCCAGCCGTATCGAAGGCTTAACCAAAGGTGTGTCACGTATCCTCGTATCCAAAGAAACAATGTTGTTATGTGGCGACGCGCTTGACTTTGAAGCCTTTGGCTCCTATAAGGTGAAAGGTCGTGAACAAGAAGTTGAATTATTTGCCCCTAGTCCAAGGAAGCCAACATGAAGTACTTCATAACCCCCATTCTCATCGCTGGCAGTCTGTTGTCGCTACAGGATGCAGCCGCGCAAAACCTAGCAACCGTGGTACGCAGCACCGAACTCAAAGCGAAGCCGTTTAGCGACGCTGAGACGCTCAAAGCCCTCAAAGAAAACGACAAACTCAATGTGCTCTCCCGCAAAGCGAGTTGGACTGAGGTGAAAGCACAGGATGTCTCTGGCTGGGTAAAGATGCTGAGCTTGCGTTTTGAAGGAGCGGACGCAAAAAAAACCAATGTAAACGCTTTGGTCGACTCTGGATTAGCCTTAGGTAAAGGATCAGTTACTGGCAGTACCACGACCACTGCGGTCAAAGGTTTGGATAAAGAGAGTTTTAAAAATCTTTCGCCGAATATGGAGCGCTTCCATAAAATGCAAAGCTTCACGGCCAATAAAAATGATGCCAAAACTTTTGCTAGCGAGCAGAAATTGATAGAACAAGAACAAGCCTACATCAACGCCGAAGGAGGTAAATAATGAAAAAAAATCTGCTTACCGCCGCCACGCTCGCTGTCTGCCTTCTCGCGCAAACTTCAGACGCTGCCCCTGAGCCGCAGTTCAATTTAAACAAGCTGTTTAAGACTGCAACCGACGGCGCAAAAGCCATGAAGGAGTTCAATGAAGCTGAAGAGATAGAGCTCGGCCAAGAAGTTGCTGCAAATTTGCTCAGCCTAGGTCCTCTTTTGGACAATCAAGAAGTCCAAGCCTATGTCAATCGCCTTGGTCGCTGGGTCACCATGCATAGTGAACGGCCCGATCTTCCATGGACTTTTGTTGTGCTCGATATTGCCGATGCCAATGCTTTCGCTGCGCCTGGTGGCTACATCGTCATCACGAAGGGGCTACTTCTCAGATTAAACAGTGAAGCAGAACTAGCAGGTGTATTGGGTCATGAGGCTTCCCACGTCGTGAAAAAACATCACCTCTCAGCGATCAAAAAAGCCGATACCACTGCCTTTCTAAAGAGTGGTTTCGACACTGCTCTAGAAATTAGTGGTAAAGCGAATAGCAAAAACAAAAATATCCTTGCGGTACTCGGCACCGCCATCGGCTTGTATGGCGTGGGCTTAGACAAAGATTCAGAGTACGAGGCAGATCATATGGGTGTTGTTTTAGCCACTCGTGCTGGATATGACCCGTTTGGACTGCCCGCAGCATTACAGTCAATTCAAGGCAGAAGTGGCTCTGATCTCAACTTGCTGTTGTCTACCCACCCTCCAGCAGGTGACAGACTCAGCCGACTTGATCGAGTAATGGGATCAAAGTTTGATCGATACGACAACCTCCCAGCGGTAGAAGATCGATTTATGAATATAAAAGAGCTCTTATCTGCCAAGAAAAAGTAGCATAAAAAACAGCTTGGATCATCGACAATCCAAGCTGCTTTTTTTTCACGTTATAAACAGTAATTTACACAAAAATCTTAAGAGCGCACCAATGACTGGTGCGCTTGTTTATTGCGCCTGACGATACATCAGATAGGGTAACTTCCGCTCAGCTTTGAAGTGAATCGGCTCACAATTAATTTAAACTATTGTTTGCTTTCCAGATTATCTAACAACACCAAAGCCTCTTTGAAGGCAAAGCTATCGATCAAGGCGCTTAGTCGTTTTTCTTGGTCTGGATAAACTGCAGCGATTGCCGCCTGCACTTGCGCATAATGCATACTAGCATCAAGATCATCACTTGCTAGTAAGCTCCTCAATTGCTTGAGTTGCTCTTGCAAATCATGATCTCCAACGATAGCCGTCAATGATCGATCGGGCAGCAAAGGTTCGAGCTGCGACAATACACCTTGCATCTGCTGCTCCAGAGAGAACAAACTTGGCTCCAGTTCAGACATCGGCATGCCTTCTTTTAGTTTGCTCTCTGCCACAATTGCCTCTTTACGTACCTCGGTAAAACCGAGCGTTGCGGCTAAGCCCTTTAAGGTATGTAAGGTTCTTAAAGCATCCGCATGATGACCGAGCTGAATCAAGTCACGTGTATGCGCTACGTCATTAGTATGTTCCACCGCAAAACGCTGCCAAAGCAGGCATAGCCGCTCAAAATTCCCACCCAAGGACTTCAATGCACTTGCAAAATCAAGGCCAACAATTACATCCAATTTCTGTTGCAAAAGCTTGAGGTCGGCTTCGATCTGCTGAGCGCCCGCATTTGCATTCGGCGGTGGCGAATCCGTAACGAGTAGTTCTGGCAGCCAGGTGGCTAATATCGATGCCAATAGCGATGGATCGACCGGTTTGGCTAAATGGTCGTTCATCCCTGCTTCCAAAGCTGCGCTTCTATCCTCTGCAAACGCATTTGCGGTCATGGCGATGATAGGTAATTTCTCTCCAACACTCAAAGCGCGAATATGTCGTGTCGCTGTCAACCCGTCCATCACTGGCATTTGGATATCCATCAAAATCAAAGCATACGTTTGCTGTTTCACTTTTTCCAAGGCGATGGCGCCGTTCTCTGCGATATCGACGTCAAACTGCAGATCTCTTAACAATTCCGTCGCGACTTCTTGATTCAGCTGATTATCCTCGACCAAAAGTAAGCGTGTACCGGGTTGGAAGCGATGATGGCGACGTGGGTTAGGCTCATTTGAGAAGACGACTTGTGCCTGGCCCCAGTGTTTTTCGATAACATCATGCAAAATCGCTGGCATCACTGGTTTGGGGATGAAGGCAGCAAATCCGCCTTGCTCCACTTCGTCACTAGGGCATCCACTACTACCACTGACTAAGACGCAAACCGGCATGAGATTCAGATCTTGCAAACGAATACGTTGCCATGTTTGCGTGCCATTGAGGCCGGGCATCTGCCAGTCTGTAAATATCATCTGATACGGATCACTATCGGCGTCGGCTTTCACCACTCTCTCGAGCGCTGCGCTTCCATCGGCAACCGCGTCGGCCCGCGCGCCCATCGCCGTTAACATATCGACTAATAAGGCACGCGCTTCTTCCATATCATCAATCACCAAGATGCGAGTGCGAGGCGGCAACGGGTTGGTCCGGATAGGAATCGCATGTTCAACGATCTGCATTGGGACCTCGATCCAAAAGCAACTGCCGACACCCAGCTCACTCTCCACCCCAACTCGCCCACCCATTAACTCAGCTAAGCGCCGAGAAATCGCTAAACCCAAGCCTGTGCCACCGTAGGTACGTGTGGTCGAGATATCGGCTTGTTGAAATGCTGCGAATAATTTTTCTTGTTGAGCGGGTGATAAACCAATACCCGTATCCCGCACTTCAAAACGCAACATGACCTGAGTATCTTGACGATCGCTAATTTTGCCGTGCACCACAACACTTCCAGCCTCGGTAAATTTAACAGCGTTCGCAACAAAATTGAGAAGCACTTGTCCGAGACGCACACCATCACCGTACAAGACTGGAGGGACATCCCCAATCCTGGCAACCACCTCAAGACCTTTTGCTTCCGCTTTCTCGCTCGTCAATGCGAAGACATTGGCGATCACACGTTCTATCTCAAAATCAGTCGGATCTAAACTCAACTTACCGGCTTCGATTTTAGAAAAATCGAGAATGTCATTAATGATCGATAAAAGATGCATCGCTGCGCCAGCAACTTTATCCAATTGATTTCTTTGTTGATCATTGGTGGCATCACGACGAATCAAATGCGTTAAACCGATAATCGCATTCATCGGTGTTCTGATTTCGTGACTCATATTTGCTAAGAACGAACTCTTAGCGCTATTCGCTTGTTCAGCAGCTTCCTTAGCTTGTTGTAGTTGTTCGTTAGTGTGTTGTAGCTCAAGTGATTGGTTTTCCAGCATCGAACTAGTAGCCTCGAGCTTCGCGGTTCTCTGAGCTACGATCAGCTCGAGTTCGTCACGGTACTGTGCTAATTCACGCTCTGACTGTTTGCGTTTAGTGATATCGACCCAGACACCGGTCATGTGTATGCCTGAGCGCAGCTGCAAGGGGCGCATCGAAATCCAAAAGTCGCGGAACTCGCCCGATTTCGTACGACTTCGATTTTCAAACTCGGTGCCACCATTTTGAATGATGAAATCAATCTTCTCATCGACTTCGACTCGACTGAGTAGGGGAAGCGCATCGTACATGGTCAAGTTCTTAAACTCGTCTTCATCAAACTCCAATGCTTGTATGATGGCTTGATTAAAACTCGTAAAGTGTAAGGTCTCGAGGTCGACAACTACGATACCTATCGGTGCTTGACTCACAATGCTGGAATAGAGATTTTCGCGTTCTTTGAGTTCGGCCTGGGCTGCTACACGCTCCTCTTGTGTCTGGCGAAAGGCAATCACCGCCTTTGCTAAATCTCCCACCAAAGACCCACGGCGCACAGCAATTGCTTCAATCGCGACAAAAAGACCATGATGCTCTTCGATATGCGCAAGCCCTGAAGTTAGTTTGCGCAAGCCTCGACTAATCAAATCTAAACGCCGCGCTAAATTGACCGAGACGACAAACCACAGAGCGATCATCAATACCGTGCCAACCCAACTAATCATTGTCAAACGATCAGAGAGTAGCCCCAGTTTTTCTCTTGACTCTTGGCTAGCGCGTTGCGCTTCATTAGTGTATTCAACAGTAATGTCGGACAAAATCAGATTGAGCTCAGAAAAATGTTCCGCTGCCTGCATTAGGTGCGTTCGCGCGGTTTTCGGGTCGATGGAAATAAGATCGGTACTGCGCAAGACAAAATCACGAAAACCAGAAAACGCTGCTTTTGATTTCGGAAGATAGACTTGAATTAACTCGGCATCATGGGCCTTCTGTAGCAGATTCAGTTGGTTTTCCAAGACTGCGACCCGATCGACGACCACAGTATGGATACGATAGGCTTCGGCTTCATCGAGTTTGCCGAGTTCAGCGTCCTTCAAAGTAATCGTCACCATCTTCTGCAATTCAGTCATATCTCGACTGATCGACGATGCAAGTTTAGCGGATTGGAGATTACGCTCTTGATCGATTGCAAGCTCTTGCTGGGTTTGACTCAATTGTCGACGCGTCTCAATATCAAACGCAGCCCCCCCGATTAAAGCGATCGCAATCGGAATAAAGAAGTACAGCAGAAAACGTATTGAGCGAATTCGCGAACCTTGCAACGGAACAGGCATAAGTGGTCGTCCCTGATCTATTTCACGAGCTGTTCTAGCAACTTCGGTGGAATACTAGCGACATAGTCGAATTGTTCACCGCGCTGCTTCAACACCACGATAGTCCCTTCGGGCCTCACAAAATACTTCATGAGGTCGGCCAAATTAGGGGCGTGAGAAATCAACAAACGATTGCTATGCTCGGGTAGGGGTTTGAGGATCAGCTTTTTCATCTCCTGCAGCATCTGCACTTTTTCTGCGCTGGTTAAATTGGTCGAGGAGGCCAAAAACATAGCTTGATGTAATGGGGTCATCGCATTTGGAAAGGCTAATTCCGCGGTTTCTCGGGTTCTACACATGGGCCCGTAAAATACCTCGGCTATCGGTATTTCTGCCTTACGAAGTAGATTCCCGAGACGCGTTGCCAAGCGTCGCCCTTCATCATTTAGCACGCGTTGGGTGTCACAGTCACTGAAATTGTCGATGTGAGTTTGATCGGCTCGACTATTATCGGTCGTTCCGTGACGCATATAAAGTACATAACCACCTTTACGCAATTCGTTTAGCAAGCCAGCATCGGCCATTTTTTCAACAAATTCTGATTTTGGCTCTTGTGCATTCGCAATCGAATGACACATCAAAACCATCATCAACATACCAGCGATGGAAGCACTAGTTTGGCGTAAGAGTAGCGTTTTCATGCATGATCTCCTATGTTGGGTAGATCAGCATACCGTTTTGCGATATCAAGGAATTTGTCTTTTATCAGAACAAATGCATCCACAATATCGGGATCAAAGTGTTTTCCACGACCATCCACGATCATTTGCACCGTATCCTCGAAACTAAAGGCGCGTTTATAGTGCCGTTTCGACATCAAAGCATCAAATACATCGGCAATCGCCATTAGGCGAGCCGGCAAGGGGATGGCGTCTCCAGACAAAGCTAGGGGATAACCAGTACCGTCCCATTTCTCATGATGGCCACCAGCAATTTGCTTACTGATTTCTAAAAAATCGAGGGCACTTAAGGTGGCTGCTTCTAATTTTCCTGGCTGCGCTTTCTCAACACTAATAATCGCTTCCTGAATCGTTTGTGCGCCAATGGCCGCATGGGTTTTCATGATCTCAAACTCTTCCGGCGTCAGTTTTCCTGGCTTAAGCAAAATCGCATCAGGAATTCCTACTTTTCCAATATCGTGCAACGGAGCCGCTTTAGCGATACGACGCCGTGCGTCTGGATCATCAAGTTCACTCTTAAACCTCGGGTGCTCTTTCAGATTTTCCATGAGAGCTTCTACATAGGCTTTGGTACGGTGCAGATGATTTCCAGTTTCGTTATCACGCTTTTCCGCTAACGCTGCCATTGCATGCAGCGCAAAATCTTTAATCAGATCATTTTCTGCCATACGACGATGGACTTCCGCATCCAAGTAGGCATTTTGATCTGCCAACACATCACGAGCCGCTTTTAGCTCCAGTTGGGTTTTCACGCGGGCTAATAAAAGCGCGGGTTTGACAGGTTTGGTTAAGTAATCGACGGCACCGAGCAGGAGACCGTGTTCTTCATCGGCATCAGCATCCATCGCAGTCACGAAGATGACCGGGATATCATGTGTAAAGGGGGCAGCGCGCAAGCGTCGTAATACTTCGTAGCCATCCATCTCTGGCATCATCACGTCGAGCAAAATAAGCTCGGGCTTTGGGCTGGTTGCCGCTATCTCAAGCGCACGAATACCGGAGTTGGCAACTTTCACGCGGTAAAAAGGCCTTAGTAGATGACCAATGACCGTCAAGTTTTCCTTATTGTCATCGACCACCAAAATCGTCTTTTCAACTGTATTTTGTTGTTGTTCCATAAGACAAACACCAGTCCCCGTGAATGAAATTTAGGGTTCGAGTACAAACTTTATGAGGCGATGCTTCGCGAGAATATGGTACTTCGTTGATGGAAATTGTTGTCTTAGAGAATGACAAAATCCGTGTACCTTTATACCCTGAATATGGTGGGAGTTCAATTTGTACTTAGCGCTAAGAGAACTGCCTGTACTTTTTTACGCTAAATGACAACACCAAAAGCAAAAAGCCCGTCTTTCGAGAGACGGGCTCTTTCACAAAGCTATCAATTACACAAACATTTAGCGCTCAATTGCCAAGGCCACACCCATACCGCCACCGATACACAAACTCGCCAAACCTTTTTTCGCATCACGGCGAATCATTTCGTGAATCAAGCTGACCAGGATACGGCAACCTGAGGCGCCGATAGGATGGCCGATCGCAATTGCGCCGCCATTGACGTTGATCTTGTTGGTATCCCAACCCATTTCACGATTCACACCAATTGCTTGCGCAGCAAAAGCTTCGTTGATTTCCATCAGGTCGACTTCTTCGTGCGTCCAACCTGCTTTTTTCAAGCACAGTTGCGATGCTGGCACAGGGCCTAAACCCATGATGGTTGGATCGATACCGGCAGATGCATAGGCTTTAATGCGCGCCAAAACTGGCAAGCCTAACTCGGCGGCTTTTTTAGCCGACATCATGATGACCGCTGCCGCACCGTCGTTCAAACCAGAAGCATTGCCAGCAGTGACCGTACCCGCTTTATCGAAAGCTGGGCGCAGAGCTGCGAGGGATTCTAGTGTCGTGCCATGTTTGATAAATTCATCAGTATCGAACACCGTCGTACCTTTTTTGGTGACGATTTCGTAAGGGATAATTTCGTCAACAAACTTACCCGCTTTTTGCGCGGCTTCTGCTTTGTTTTGTGATTCAACAGCGAACTGATCTTGTTCTTCACGCGTGATGCCATGCTTCTTCGCCACGTTTTCGGCAGTAATACCCATGTGGTAGTTGTTATAGGCATCCCACAAACCATCAACGATCATGGTATCAACCAACTTGGCATCACCCATACGGAAACCATCACGGGAACCGTTCAAGACATGGGGCGAAGCACTCATGTTTTCTTGGCCACCAGCGATGACGATTTCAGCATCGCCCGCCATGATTGCCTGAGCAGCCAAATGCGTTGCTTTCAAACCACTGCCGCAGACTTTGTTGATTGTCATAGCAGGAACTACGTTTGGCAAACCCGAGCGAATCACCGCTTGACGTGCTGGGTTTTGTCCACTACCCGCAGTCAATACTTGCCCCAAAATCACTTCACTGACAGCCGCACCACTCAACCCTGTCTTCGCTAACAAGCCTTTAATCACATGCGCACCCAAATCAGATGCAGGTACTTTTGCCAGGGAACCACCAAACTTGCCAACCGCGGTACGTCCTGCGGCAACGATTACAACTTCTTGCATGTGAAACTCCTCTATAGAGAAAAGGTGAGTGGATGGGATGCGATAGATTACACCAGACTTCGATTAAGTGCTGCAAAAGCCGCCAATTGTTTGTGTTAATCGAACTAACACCGAATTTTTGGGCAAAAAAAAGCTCCCGGGGGGGAACGGGAGCTTTTTCTACTGCTTAGAACAAATTCATTTGAACAAAGTCCAAATTATTTTTTCTTCGCAGTTGTTTTTTCTGCTGCTTGTGTGAATTGCTTAGTCGCGTTAGCGAGGTTTTCTTCCAAAGTTGCAACAGCTTGTTTTGTTGTTTTGGACAATTGTTCGTAACCAGCGTTGATATTGCCAACCACTGTTTTCAATGCTGTTACAGCTTGTTCGGAACCAGCTGGTGCATTTTTTGTCACTTCGTCGATCAAAGAGATCACTTTAGCATTTGTTTCAGCGATGTGCGCTTCAACTGCTTTAGTGAATTCTTGTTGAGTTGCAGAAGTGATTGTTGCCAAGTGACGGCCATATGCCAATGCTTTTTCTGCATTTGGTTTAGCTTGAGCTGCTGTCAAGTTGAAGAATTCTTGTGCATCTTTAGCGCTTACCAATTGCTGAGCAGCTACTGTGCTTTCTTCGAATGTTGCTTTAGCAGCGTTAACATTCAAAGATACGAATTGTTCGAAACCTTCGAAAGCTTTTTTGTTCAATGCTGTCAAAGCGGCGAATTGTGCCTCAAAACCGTTTTTAGAAGCGGCGAGGAATTGTTCTGGTGTTGTGTACATGGAATGCTCCGGTAAATGAATTGTGTTCAAAAAGATTTAAGTCAAATTGGCAGTGAATCCTAAAAATTACCTCTGGTGCACCGCAACAAAATCTATTCTACTGACTATTTTTTAGGCGTCAAGCTTTTTTTGTGCATTGCACCAAAATTGTTTGCATTAGCCGAAATACCATGTCTTTTCAATCAACTTTCTACACAAATTCGTGGCAATTTAGATCATTTTCGATACTCTTCTTTCAAGATCGAGCAAATATTGCTTTTTGTCTAAACCGCCTGCATATCCATGCAAATCACCGTTGGCAGCAATGACTCTATGGCAGGGCACAATGATAGAAAAAGGGTTACGACCGTTGGCCGCACCTAGTGCGCGTACAGCCTTGGGATTACCTATACTTTGTGCAAGCGCACCATAACTCGTCGTTTTTGCATACGGAATTTGACGCAAGGCCTGCCACACTTGCTGCTGAAACTGCGTTCCTCGATTTGGCTGTAAGGGTAAATCGAATGCGATGCGCTCGCCACAGAAGTATTCTTGCAATTGAAGTTGCGTCTGCTCTAACAGCGGGTGTCCATGACTCAGTTTCCAATTCGGATCGGAGTCATGATGCCGATGCTGCTCAAAAAAGACACCATGTAAGTATTGCTCACTCGCGAGCAAAGTTAATCGCCCTAATGGGCTCGAGTAGTATTGGTAATACAAAGACATAGCTTTCCTTATTTCTTCACTGTACTTGACATCGGTTCTGTCGACAAAGATTGCCAAAGAAGGAGGGCTGCATAAGAGCGCCAGGGTGCCCATGCTTGCGACTGCATAAACAAGCTTTTCTCACTGGTACGCGTTTCCCCTACAGGCGTGACGGCCTTTTGCAAACCCAAATCACCGGCGGGAAAGGCATTTGGATAACGTAGGGCTCGCATCGCGATGTATTGCGCGGTCCATTCACCGATCCCTGGTAGGTTCTTTAATGTTCGAATCACTTCATCGAGTGGCGTATGTGCCGGAAAACTCAGTCCGCCTGATTCGACAAAATGCGCAAAATTGAGTACCGTAGCCGCCCGCTTACCTGGCATTCCCAATGCGGCGATCTGATCCAAACTGGCGCTTGCTAATACCGCTGGAGTAGGAAAATGATGAGTGAGTTGAGGCCATGGCGTCACAACTGGCTCCCCGAACTGTTTGACTAGACGCCCGGCCACTGTGGTCGCGCCGGCAACACTCACTTGCTGTCCTAAAATGGCACGAATCGCCAGTTCAAATCCATCAAATGCACCTGGCACACGTAGCCCTGGCGTCGCATGGAGTTGTCGCGCCAAAATCCGGTCTTGACCCAAGTGCTCAGCAATCATCGCCGGATTTGCCTCTAAATCAAACTGATTACGGACGCGCTCAAGCAAAGGCAGCAATACCCGATGTAGGCCCGCCGAAATGCTTAAACTTAGCTGCTGGCTTTCAGGTAAATGACTGACCTTAATCCATCCACTTGCATCACCCAATTGCACGGTGCGCAAGTAGCTGGCCGTCTCGAAATCGACGTACTCGATTCCCGCCATGGCGCGACCGCTTAGATACTGCAATAGCTCTTTCCAAGCAAGCGGCGGCCGATAGGCCAAGCGTAAAGTCAGCTCTTGGGTATTGAGGGCAGAACGACGTATTGAGGCTGGCGTCATTTGGTAACGTGATTCAAATAAGGCATTAAAACGCCGCACACTACCGAAGCCTGCCGCAAAGGCCACATCAGTCATCGATAAGTTGGTTTCTTGAATTAATTTTTTCGCAAAGAGTAGGCGATGCGTTTGCGCTAACTCGATGGGACTCACCCCGAATTCCTGCAATAAAACTCGCCGCAACTGGCGCGAGGACAAGCCAACCTCAGTCGCCAACTGCTCCACACTGCGCTCATTCAAAGCACCAGCAGCGATCTTGCGCCAAATCGCATGCGCTAAGTTTTGTTGTAATGCGTAAGGCGCTAGTTCTGGCCTACAGCGTAGGCAGGGGCGAAATCCCGCCGCCTCAGCCGCAGCTTGTGAACTAAAAAAGACACAGGAAGTCTCACGAGGTGTCTTCACTCGACAAATCGGGCGACAATAGATTCCTGTTGTCTTGATGCCAGCAAAGAATACCCCGTCAAAGCGCGCGTCTTTTGCGGTCATCGCTCGATAGTATTCAGCATGCTGGTTCATATGGATGAAAGTTAAATATCGTCATTTCGCTGTTTTTTGTTCTATTCGAGCTTTTGTGCATTAAGCTCGGAGTACTATATTGCCGTTATACGTCATTGGAAGAAAAAGGACTAGCCGTTTTCGGACTGCAAATTATTCTCTTCTACGACCTTTTTTAATAGCCCAAGCTTCAATGCTCAAACATCAACTCCTCAATATTTATGAATGAAGCTCTGCAACGAATCGAAACCTGTGCACGTCGGCATCCTTTGCTGGCGAAGACACTTTTCGAACGTTTAGAGATTCAAGCGCGTGATGCAAATGACATCAAAGTCGCACTCAATGCGCTAGTGCGACGCTTCTTTATCGAAGAACGATTAGGCCTCGCCATACATTTGATCAATCAATTGCTCACAGGTCTGCAGCAAGCGGAAGCCCATAATTTGCCCTATCAAGCTGGGCGCATAATGCTATGCATCGGCCGAGTCCGTTACACCCAAGGAATTTATAAAGAATCGATACGCTATTGGACCCGGTGTATTGACCTCTGCAAAATCACGCACGATACCGAAGTACATATCGAAGCGCGCATTGGCTTAGGCCAGATCTATGATGCGCTAGGCGATTGGGAAACAGGTGCTCGCTTTCACCTCGATGCTGGAAAACTACTTGAGAGGTTCGATCGTCCGTATCTAAAAAGTAAGCAAGCCATCAACCTTGGCGTCAACAGCCTCAATATTGGTCAAACGGCATTAGCGAGAGATCTATTCGAACAAGCTAAATTTCAGGCTGAACGTGGTGATGTAAAGGAGTACATCGCTGAAGCACAATGGCATTTAGGCACAATCGCTCAACGCGAAGAAAATTATGAATTAGCTTTTGAGGAAATACAGCGAGCGATTAAGTTAGCAAAAGCCTGCGGATATGAATGGTTGCTTGGCATGGCAGCGAATTCGATCGGTGCCTTGTACACTCAGCAAGGCAAATTTCAAGAAGCCATTACTGTGTTCTTAGATGCCCTCGCGCATGCTGAGCACATCGAATCGCGGCATCAAAAAGCGCACTGTTGTGACGCCCTATCGCATTTGTACGAGCGTATTGATGAGCCTTTAAAAGCTTTAGAATACGCACGCCGTCACCATCAGTTCAACGCTGAAATTGCGGAACTTACTGTTGTTGACAAATTTCGAGAGCTCAGAGAATACGATCTCTCACGCAAGCCTCCGGTTGAGTTATTACTCGATTTATCGTCCGATAGCCAATTGGAAGAGAAGAGTATTGCAGAGGCTTTGAACCATATAGCGCTTTCAGCAAGGGCCATTCTGCAAGTCGATAGTGTGTGTTTGTGGTTAAAAGAAAGCGATAGTGCTCAGTTAAAATGCGAGGTCCTTGCATCAACGATCGATCTGCCCTTCAAGGCTGGCTCCTATATTGAACACAACAAATACCTCAAATATTTTCAAGTTATTCACTCGCTCCAGACACCCAACGCAGCACACGACATTCGCCTACACCCCGCGGCCCAAGAGCTCAACCTGCTCTACCAAGATTGCAAGCTCACTTCTATTCTTGAAGTTTCTGTGCGCATGCATGGCGAACAAATAGGTGTCATTAGTTTTGCCAATTTTGAACATGCGCGAAGCTGGTCGCGCGAGGATGTCTTATTTGGCAGTCATATTGCCAATCTTGTTCAACAAGTGTTGGCTCACGATGAGTACAAGCAGGCGCAGAATAAGTTAGAGAATCGCGTTAATGAACGCACCAAAGAATTACAGCAGCAAACTGAATTACTTCGCACGGCGCACAACAATATTTTTATTCTCAGCGAATTGGGACGTGAAATTACTTCGCAGTTGAATCGCGAAAGTATTATGTCGACGCTCTATCATCACGTGATTCGTTTAATGCCAGCGGAGGCTTTCTCGATAGGGATCTACAGACCGGAACACGATAGCATCGACTTCCCTTGCAATATCGTGAATGGTAATAAACAACTGCCTTATCACCGCGATATGCACGACCCAGATTTACTCTCTGTTTGGTGCATCAAGCATCGTAAAGAAATCTATATCAACGATATCCGCGAAGACTATATTCATTATATTGGCTTAGAGGGACTTGAAAAACTCACCTCCAGTGAAGCATATCGCGAGAATGAAGATCGCTTTCATCCGCTGTCATTCATTTACGCACCTCTGATTATCAAAGGAAGAATTCTCGGTTTAATTTCTGTACAGAGCTCGGGTGTACATGCGTTTGAACGCATGCATGTCGATATGCTCACCACGCTCGCCGCCTACACGGCCGTCGCCTTCGATAATGCAGACACTTATCAACAACTATCTTCGGCGCAACAACTGTTGATGTCGAAGGAAAAACTAGCGGCGTTAGGCGCCCTGGTGGCTGGTATCGCCCATGAAATCAATACACCGCTCGGTAACTGTTTATTGACCTCAACGACGCTCAAAGAACAAACCAATCGCTTCTTGAGTCAACTCGAAGCCGGAACACTGAAGCGCTCAGGCCTGAACCATTTCACCAGTGCTTTGAGCGAAGCGAACGATATGTTGACCCGCAATTTACTTACTGCGAGCGAGTTAGTTAGTAGTTTTAAACAAGTGTCGGTCGACCAAACGAGTCAACAAAGGCGCGAGTTCAATCTTCAAAAAACGAGTCAAGAAATTATTCGCACCATGCAAGGGCGTATCAACAAACAAGGTCATACCTTAGAAATTGAAATTCCTGATGAGATTGTAATTGATAGCTATCCCGGACCTTATGGGCAGGTTATTACAAACTTCATTAATAATGCCTTGATACATGGCTTCGAAGATATCGAAAATGGTCAAATGCGCTTGAAGGCCGAACAGATTGGACCCGACTACATACGGATTCAGTTCTCAGATAATGGCAAGGGTATTAGCCCCGAACACCTACGCCGCATTTTTGATCCCTTCTTTACAACTAAGTTAGGGCAGGGCGGAAGTGGTTTAGGTATGAATATCGTACACAATATCGTCAATGATTTACTGGCTGGCACCATCGAAGTCGAGAGCG